>JACZJQ010000295.1 GCA_014860455.1 Bryobacteraceae bacterium
GTAGACGGGGGTGTTGTAGAACCTGCCGCGCAGGTCCCAGAGAGTGTTGTCGACGGCGCTGATGGCCATCATCATGTGGCCGGTCCGGGCATGGCGGTTCTGGCGGTACATCTGGTCCCAGAGCTTTTCGATGGCGAGGGCGTCCTTGCCCATGAGGAAGGGTTTCAACTGGCGGTCGACGACCAGTGCGGCCTCGTTGTCGATGGGTCCGTAGAGGCCCTCGATCCCTTCGGCGGTTTTTATCTTGAGATAAAGGGCCGAGACGTTGGCCGTGCGCTTCTGCGGGTTGGCCGCATCCGAGTACGATTTGGGCCGTAACTCGTCATAGACGTGGTTCATCTGCAGGTTGTGTTGGCCGTCGAGGCCGGACATCGTCTCGCGGTGCCCGTGCAAGCGGACGAATTCCACCGCCGCGACCGGTTGCGGTTTGGCCGTCAGGGCCAGCGCAGGCAGAGCCGCGCCGAGTGTCAGGAAGTTTCTTCTTTGCATAGGACAAGACACACCCAGTCGTCGATTTCGTGCCGGCCGGCGGGGAGGAAGCCATGTGTAGTCATTGCCCGCGCCACGCGCTCCTCGTCTCTGGACTGATAGCCGGAAACGATGGCCGCGCGGCGAGCGACGCGGGCGTAATCGGCGGCCAGCATGGCGTGGGTTTCGGCGTTGATGTTGGCGACCAGAACGTCGAAGGCTCCGGTTGCAACCGATCTGAGCGATCCGGTGAAGACGCGGGGCGGCAGGCAGTCGGCGAGGAGGTTTCTGTGCGCGATGGCGGCTGAGTCGGCGTCGATGTCGCAACCGACGGCGAGCGAAGCGCCCAGCAGTCCGGCGGCGGCGGCCAGGATTCCCGAGCCGGTGCCGACGTCGATGATCCGGGCGTCTTCGACGCCGAACTCTTCCATGGCCAGGAGGGCGAGCTGGGTGGCTGGATGGGCGCCGGTGCCGAGAGCGAGTCCGGGATGGACGGTGAGGCGGCGGCGGCCGGAGGGAGCGGGGGACTCGTCCCATTCGGGGGCGAGATACAGATGATTCCCGACACAGAAGGGCTGCCAGGCCTGGCGGACCTCAGCCTCCCAGTCCCTCGGAATTTCGACGGCCAGTGTTGGGCTGAATGGCTTGAATCGGTCGAGCAGGCCGTCGGGGTCGGCGAACCACGCTTTGAGCCTGCACTTGGAGGGCAGAGGCGACTCCTCCAGGATTCCCGTGGCGCCATGGTCCCAAAGCTCGGCCGAGAGGATTTCGGCTTCGGATTCCGGGCAATCGAGAGTAAGAACGTACATGGTTACTTCCAACCCGCGCCGCGCGGTGGCTACGGAGTCATGGAGAGATTCTATACCGATTGGCCGGGCAGAGGGCGGGGTGGGGCGGTTCGAGCGCTTCAGGTGTCGACGAAATCAAAGACGTCTCCGGTTTGGGGGATGCTGCGGAGCTAAACTGGGTCCATGCCGATCAGCCAGTCACTGTTATGCGAATTCGACCGTGAGATGGGGGTGACACGCAAGTCACTGGAGCGCGTCGTGGATGAACTGTGGGAGTACCGGCCGCACGAGAAATCGCCCACGATGGGCTGGCTTGCGGGGCATCTGGCGAATCTGCCGAATTGGGCGGTGATGGCGATCTCGACTTCGTCGCTGGATGTGGCGACGAGTCCGCGGACGCCGAAGCTGGCAAACAAAGCAGATGTGCTGTATGCCTTCGACACGAACGTGGAGACTGCGCGAGAGGCGATCGAGTATGCCTCGGATGAGTGCATCACGGGCGAATGGGCGCTGATGCAGGAGGGGCGGACGTTGTTGAAGATGCCGCGGCTGGCGGTGCTGCGGAATTTCGTGATGAACCACATGATCCACCACCGGGCGCAGTTGGGGGTGTATCTGCGGCTGAACGACATTCCGGTGCCGGCGGTTTACGGGCCGTCGGCGGATGAGAACAATCTGTTCGGTTAGTCCACGCCCTTGCGTTTGCCGGGGAGGCCGGCAGGGTTTTCGTGGACGCGTTCGGGGGCGTCGGCGGCCATGCCGGCGGCCAGGGCGACGGTCTTTTCGCCGAACTTCTTTCTAAGCTTATCGGCGGCTTCCAGGGCCTTCATGGCGCGTTCGTGGCGGGGCGAATCGAGGAGACCCATCTGGCCGGCATCGGTGTCGAGGCCGCTGACGCCCATGCCGATGAGTCGCACTTTCCTGCCGGCGACCCAGGCGGCTTTGAACATGGCGCGGGCGGCTTCGATGAGTTCCTGATCGACCTGCGTGGGCTGGTGGAGGGTGTGTGAGCGGGTGAGGGTTTCGAAGGCGGAATTGCGGAGTTTGAGGTGGACGGTGCGGGCGTGAAGCGAGTATTCGCGAAGGCGGCGGGCGACCTTTTCGGTGAGGTGGACCAGCGTGGCATCGAGGCGCGCGGCGTCGGATGTGTCCTCGCTGAAGGTGTGTTCGTGGCTGACCGATTTCGGATCGTCTTCACCGCCAATACCGCCATCGAACCAGGCTCCGGCGTCGGCGCCGCGGGCCTTGCCGGCGAGGGCGAGGCCCCATTGTCCGAAGCGGCGCATGAGGAACGGCGCGTCCAGTCGAGCCAGGTCGCCGACCTTTTTGATGCCCAGTTCGGCGAGGTGGCGTTCGGTGACTTTGCCAACGCCAGGGATGCGGCGAACGTCGAGCGGGGCGAGGAAATCGGCTTCGAGGCCCGGTTGGATCCAGAGCACTCCGTTGGGTTTGGCCTGGTCTGAACTCACTTTGGCCACCATTTTCGACGACGCGATGCCGACAGAGCAGTTCAGCCCGGTCTTCGACTTCATGCGCTCGTGCAGGGCGTGGGCGGCTTTGAGCGGCGGGCCGTGGAGGCGCTCGGTGCCGGTGAGGTCCATGTAGGCTTCGTCGACCGAGGCCATTTCGACCAGCGGCGAGAACTCCATGAGCACTTCGTGGACGCGGTGCGAGTATTCGCGGTAGAGCTTGGGATGGCCGTCGAGGAAAATGGCGTGCGGGCAAAGTTTGGCGGCGGTGCGTAGCGGCAGGGCGGAGTGGATGCCGAACTTGCGCGCGGCGTAGGATGCCGCCGAGACAACGCCGCGTTCGCCGGCCTGGCCGCCAACGACGACAGGCTTGCCCTTGAGCGAGGGGTCGAGCAGTTCTTCGACCGAGACGAAGAAGGCGTCCATGTCGACATGGAAGATGGTGCGCATCGGATCAGTTGACCCCGCGTTTCATGTGGCCGGCTCGGACAAACGGCACCATTTAAAGGCGTACACTATGCACATCATGCCATCTCTTAAAAAGCAGGTCCGGTTCACGCTGGCGATGGCCTTCATTTCAGTGGCCACACTCCTCCTGTGCCATCTTGCCCTCACGGACATCTATAACGGCGAAGCAGACACGTCACTTGAGTGGCGGGTTCTACAAGTTTCCGCCCTGATTTTTGGGGTATTCGTTCTAAGTACGGTCTCAACTCTCATTCGAGTATTGCGAACCAGCAACTAGCAGGCATCTCCGGACGAGTTTCAATTCCGGAGGGCACACGATGCCTGTGGTGAAATTCTTTACACTATCATGTTACTCCCATCCAGAGTGAGAGGATGGCGAGTGCGTACCTCGATCAAGATGAGCATCATTCGTGCGTCCTCAGGAGGATCTGGATGAGACTAACTTCAACAGGCCCGTTCGGGAAGCGGCCATGACCGGGCGTGAGCGCATTCTCGCACTGATCCGCGGCGAGAGGGCGGACCATGCCGGGTTGATGCCGATCACGATGATGTTCGCGGCGGGGCGGATTGGAGCGAACTACAGCCGCTATGCGCTCGACCACCGGGTGCTGGTGGAGGCGCAGTTGAGGACGGCGGAAGAGTATGGGCTCGATCATGTCTCCGCCATCACCGAGACGCGTGAGGCGCCTGACTGCGGCGCGCCGATTCGGCTGTTTGACAATCAGCCGTATGCGCTCGATGAGGAGAGTTCGCTGCTGGCCGACAAGGGCGTGCTGGCGGGCCTGAAGATGCCTGAGCCGGGATCGGCAGAGCATATGAGCGACCGTCTGCGGGCGATTGAAGAATTGCGGCGGCGGGCCGGGACGGACCTGATGGTGGAGGGTTGGGTGGAAGGGCCGTGCGGGTCGGCGTCGGACCTGAGGGGCATCAACCGGCTGATGCTGGACTTCCATGACGACGCGGAGTTTGTGCGCGACCTGTTTGAATTTGTCCTTCAACTGGGCGTTGCGTTTGGGAAGGCGCAGGTGGAGGCGGGGGCGGATGTGATCGGCATCGGCGATCCGGCGGCGTCGCTCACCGGGCCGCGGATTTACGACGAGTTTGTTTGGCCTTGTCAGAAGAGGCTCGTGGACGGGCTGCACGAAGCCGGGGCGTTTGTGCGGCTGCATATCTGCGGCAACACGCGGCGGTCTCTGGCGGCGATGGGACGGCTGGGTTGCGAGATCGTGGACATCGATTCGATGACGCCGATCGCGGAGGCGCGCGCGGCGATGGGCGCGGAGCAGTTGCTGCTGGGCGGGATCGATCCGGTGAGGGTTCTGCAGGACGGCACGGTGGAGGATGTCGAGCGCGCAGTGGAGCAGTGCTGGCAGCAGGCCGGGCCACGCTACATCGTAGGCGCCGGATGCGAGGTGCCGGCGGGTACGCCGCACGCGAACATGCTCGCGCTTGCCGGTGCGGCCAGGCGACTCGTCTAAGCGATCAGGTCAGGCGCGCTTCATCCAGACGACAGAGACCGGCGGCCGGCGCTGGCGGCGCTTGCGCTGCTCGGCGGCGGCTTCGAGGGCCTTGGGCGATTTGACGCCGGGGCCCATGTAATAGGACGGGTCGGCGGCCAGAGGACCGGCCTCGGGCGGGAGATCGGGGGCGCGGTTGGCGCGGGCGTAGTTGGGCACGGCCAGCAGCGGGCTGCCGTCGGCGAAATGGCTCCTGATGGCCATGACGCCGCCGAGCAGGTCTGCGCGCCATTCGGTTTCGAGCGGCGCCGAATCGGAGACGGGCTTGGTGATGTCCTGGTCGGCCTGTTCGATGTTGTAGACCATGGGGCCGTAGCGCAAGGCGATCTTGCCGCGGGTGGATTTGATGCGCTCGCTGGGCGTGATGCGTTGCGGCGTCATGGGCAGTTCCAGTTCGATTCGGTCGCCGGGCGTCCAGGTGCGGGTGATGGCGGCGTAGCCCTTGCTGATGGCGGGTTTCACAGCCGCGCCGTTGACCTTAAGCGAGAGGATGCCATCGACGCGGGGGCTGGGGGCGTAGAGCGCGCTGGTGGTGCGGTTGGGCGCACGGAGGCGGACGGTGAAGCGCTTCGATACCTTCGGATTGATGGTGATCGAGACCTTGCCGCTCCAGGGATAATCGGTTTCCTGCACCATTTCGACGTCGGTGCCGGCGGCGCTCTCGATCGTCACCGTGCTGCCGATGTAGAGGTTCACATAGACGCCGTCGGGCGTCTTGGCGTAAGCCCACGTCGGGACCATCAGCAGCGTGCGCGGGATGTTGCCGACGCAGCATGGGCAGACGTGCCAGGAGCTGCGGCCGAGAGAAGTATCGAGCGGGTTGGTGTAGTAGAAGTTCTTCGCGTCGAGATCGACCGAGCCGAGCAGGGCGTTGTAGATGGTCTCCTCGTAGTTATCGACGTAGCGGGCGTCGTGGTAGGCGAGGTTCATCTTCCAGTGGAAGAAGATCATGCCGCAACTGGCGCAGGCTTCGCAGTAGCCGTCGTTGCCGAGGGCGTAGTTGGGGCCAAAGCCTTCGAAAGAGCCGACGGCGCCGATGCCGCCGGTGAGGTAATACTTTTTGTCGACGACGTTGGACCAGAGCGATTTCACGGCGCTCTGGTAGTCGGGGTCGTGGGTTTCGACGGCGACGTCGGCCATGCCTGAATAGGTGTAGGCCGCGCGGACCGAGTGTCCGAGCGCCTCGTACTGTTCGATGACGGGCAGGTGGCTCTGGTCGTAGCTCTGGCGGTCGCGGACGGGATCGACGGCGGCGGTGTAGCGGCAGTCGAGCAGGAACTTGGCAGTGGCTATGTATTTGTCGCCGTTGCCGCCGCCTTCCATGTCGTTGACGAAGCGGCCGAAGCGGACCAGTCCTTGTTCCATCTGCTGGTGGCCGTCGTACCAGGGCTTTTTCGGGGCGGGGCCGAGGTTGGCGTGCCAGCAATCGGCGAGTTTCTTTGCGGCGTTGTAGAGGCGCGCGTCCTTGCGCTCGGTCATCAGGTAATGGTTGATGGCCGATTCGAGGAAGTAGCCGGCGACGTAGCCTTCGTGGTCGCCGCGGTGGCGCGGTTCCCAGTGGCCGAATTTGCTGCTTTCGACAGGGCCGCGCGGGGTTTCGCGGTCGAGGGTAAAGGCGGTTTGAAGGTAGCCGTCGGGCTCCTGGGCGCTGAGGATTTTGGGGATCCAATCGTCGAGGGTTTCGCGGAATCGTTTGTGGGTGGCGATGATTTCGGCGTCTCCCTGAGGGTCCATCATCAGGGCGATGCTCATGGCCTCGACGGTCTGATGGACCCAGGCATTGGAGAAGACATAGCCCTTATGGAGGCCGGCTTTTTCGCCGCGCAGGCGCTTGCCGGCTTCGACGAAGTTGTCGATGCCGCCCTGGCCGAGGATGACGTCGTCGCGGTTGATGATGTCGATGCAGTGAGGGATCCAGTTGACGATCTGGTTCTTCAGCCGCGCGTTCCAGAACTTGCTGTTCAACTTGAAGCGCTTGGTGTAGACGGCTTCAAGCTGGAGCTTTGGCGGAGCGGTCTCGACTGAGACGTTGAGAGTGGAGGCGGCCGTTGACGAGCCGTTCGACGCGGAGAGTTGCAGGACGTAGGCGCCGGGGGCGGAGAACGTCGCTGTGGTGATGGCGGCTTTTGGGTTGGCGAATTTGACTTGGCCGGGTCCGGAGAGTTTCGACCATTCGACCGACGGTGTGGGGCCGGTGGGCGCGGGTG
>JACZJQ010000296.1 GCA_014860455.1 Bryobacteraceae bacterium
CACCACGACAGACCCCGCTAACCCCGATAGCAGCGCTACCCCCAGATCCAGCAGGTTCGGCTGCGTGCGCGCCAGAATCTCGCTCGTCGCCACGTGAAACGGCAGCAGCCACACCAGAAACCCTGAGAACGCGATCGCCGCCACCACGCTCGCAACAATGCCCGCGAACGCCTTTGCCCCCAGGTACAGGTCCGATGCCGCCAGCCCCAGCCCCGCGCCCATGATCGGCCCCATCAGCGGCGAAATCAACATCGCCCCGATCACCACCGCCGGACTGTTCAACACCAGCCCCAGCGTGGCGATCCCAGCCGAGAAGATCAACTCGAGGGCGTAGCTCAGCGAGACTACGTCGGAGCCTCGAAACACCATCTCGTATACACGAGGCTTCGCCAGGGGCGAAACCCTCAGTAGGTGCTCAATCCGTTCGCGCAGCGGCCTCTCCATGCGGAGAGTCTTACACGTCCAGGTTCCGCACGTCCAGCGCGTTCTCCTCAATGAACTTGCGCCGCGCCTCAACGTTCTCGCCCATCAGCGTCGTGAAGATCTCGTCGCACTCCACCGCGTCTTCGAGCTTCACTTCCAGCAGCGTCCGCACTTCGGCGTTCATCGTCGTGTCCCACAACTGCCCTGGGTTCATCTCACCCAGACCCTTGTAGCGCTGGATGTTGACGTCCCTCATGCCTTCCGACTTCAAATGCCCGATCAGCCCCCGCCAGTCCGCGATCTCTTCCTTTCGCGGATCCTTCACAACGATAAACGGCGGCTTGTTGTACTTCTGCACCTGCCGTGCCAGCAGGCGCAGCCGCTTGTATTCGGGCGACGACGCCAGCTCCACGCCAATAAACCGGTCGCCCTGCCCTTCGGCATGGAATGCGACGTGAAGGACGCCATGCTCCTCGTCGGGCGCGATCCTCGCACTCAGCCCGATCGCCTCCAGCCGCGCCTTCAACTCATCCAGATTCGCCTGGTCCGCGAACTCCACCTTCGTGTCGATCTTCAGCCCCGGATCCGACAGGATCTCCGCCACCCGCGCACTCGTCATCCGCCGCTCGATCCGCGTGAACAGCTGCTGAAACTCGTCAAGCGAGATCAGAAACTGCCTGAGCTCTCCGCCTTCCAGCCGGTGTGGCTCGCCGTTGCCCACCAGCACGTGGACATTCTCGGTGGCCCGCCGCAGAATCTCCCGCAGAAACTCCTTGTCGTCCTTGATGTACTTCTCGCTCTTGCCCTTCTTGATCCTGTACAGCGGCGGCTGGGCCACATAGATATGCCCGCGGTAAATCAGCTCCGGCATATGCCGGAAGAAGAACGTCAGCAGCAGCGTCCGGATATGCGACCCGTCCACATCGGCGTCCGTCATCAGGATCACCTTGTGATACCGCAACCTCGTGATGTCGAAATCGTCCTTGCCGATCCCCGTGCCGATCGCCGTGATCATCGCCCGGATTTCGTCGTGCCCCAGCATCTTGTCGTAGCGGGCCTTCTCCACGTTCAGGATCTTGCCCTTCAACGGCAGAATCGCCTGATACTTCCGATCCCGCCCCGACTTCGCCGTCCCGCCGGCCGATTCGCCCTCCACCAGGAACAGCTCGCAACGCGTCGGATCCTTCTCCTGGCAGTCGGCCAGCTTGCCCGGCAGCCCGCCTGAATCCAGCGCACCCTTGCGCCGCGTCAACTCCCTCGCCTTGCGCGCCGCTTCCCGCGCCCGCGCCGCATCCACCGCCTTGCCGATGATCTTCTTCATCACCGCGGGGTTCTTGTCGAAGAACTCTGACAGCTTCTCGTTCACGATCTGCGTCACATAGCCGCCCACGTCCGAGTTCAGCTTGCCCTTGGTCTGCCCCTCAAACTGCGGCTGCGGCAGCTTCACGCTCACAACGGCCGTCAACCCTTCCGTGGCGTCGTCGCCCGTCAGGTTGGCGTCCTTCATCTCCTTCACCAGCCCGCCCGACTTCGCCGACGAGTTCAACGTCCTCGTCAACGCCGTCCGGAATCCAGTCAGGTGCGTGCCGCCGTCTTTCGTGTTGATGTTATTGGCGAAGCTGAAAATCTGCTCCGAATACGAATCGTTCCACTGCATCGAGATCTCCATCGACACAGTCCCGCCATTGGGCATCTCGCGCTCGCCTTCAATCGTGATCGGCTT
The DNA here is from genome assembly GCA_014860455.1 of Bryobacteraceae bacterium. GTDB lineage: Bacteria > Acidobacteriota > Terriglobia > Bryobacterales > Bryobacteraceae > PNKE01. The sequence goes on from JACZJQ010000296.1 coordinate 2,147, forward strand.
GTCGTGCAGCACGTTCTTGCCGCGGTTCAGATGCCTGATGAACTCGCTGATGCCGCCCGAGAAGAAAAACTCGTGCGAGCGGATCGGATCCACCCGCTCGTCCGACAAAATGATCTTGAGGCCCTTGTTCAGGAACGCCATCTCGCGCAGCCGCGTGGAGAGCGTGTCGAAGTTGAACTTCGTCGACTCCATGATCGTCCCGTCGGCCTTGAATGTGATCCGCGTCCCGTGCTTCCGCCCGGCCTTGCCCGTCCGCGTCAGCGGACCCTTCGGCATCCCGCGCTCATACTCCTGCTCCCACGTATGCCCGTCCCGCCAGATCTCCAACCGCAGCGTTTCCGCCAACGCGTTCACGCAGCTCACCCCCACTCCATGCAACCCGCCCGACACCTTGTAGCTGTTCGAGTCGAACTTGCCCCCGGCATGCAGCTTCGTCATCACGATCTGCGCCGCCGATACGCCAAACTCTTCCTTGATGTCCACGGGGATACCGCGCCCGTTGTCCGAGATCGTGATCGAGTCGTCGATATGAATCGTCGCCGTGATCTCGTCACAGTGCCCTGCCATGGCTTCGTCAACCGAGTTGTCCACTACCTCGTAGACCAGGTGGTGCAACCCTCCCTCGCCCGTGGAGCCGATATACATTGCCGGCCGGAGGCGCACTGCCTCCAGGCCTTCGAGAACTTTAATGCTCGAGGAATCGTAAGCGCCGTTGTTTGCCAAATCTGTTCGTCCTGATACTGCCGGCCCGAACCCTCATGAGTCCCGCCGGTTTTTTGAATGTCAGATGCGCATCGGCATCACGACGTAGCGGTACTCATAGGCGACTGCATCGCCCGCGGGCCGAAGTTCGCCCGCACTCTGGCCGTCCTTGAAGTGGAATCCAATTTCCGCTTCAGGAACCGCCCTTAAAAACTCCAGCAGATACTGGGCGTTGAAACCAATCTCCACAGTCGGTCCGACATACTCGATGCCGAGGCTCTCTTCCGACTCGCCGGTCTCGCTCAGCGATGAATGAATCTTGGCCTCGTTGTCGGCCAGCCGGACCTTAATCGCCCGTGTCCGCTCATCGGCGAACTGCGCCACGCGCTCGATTGTGGATCTGAACTCTTCGCGGTTCAACGTGATTACATGAGCGTGGCTGCGCGGCAGCACCCGCTCGTAGTCAGGGAAATTCCCCGTCAGCTTGCGGCTCATCAACAGCCTGTCGCCAAGGCGGAAGAACAGGTGGTTGTCGTCGGCGGCGTACTCGATCTTCACATCCTCGCCGCCCGCCTCGGCCGAGATCTTCAACAGCTCCACCATTGCCTTTTTCGGCAATAGCGCCTTACTCGGCGCCGCGTCGCCCGCACAGCCGCCCTGATGCGCCAGCGCCAGCCGGTGCCCATCCGTGGACACCATCGTCATCCCGCCCTCGGCCACTTGCAGCAGCGCGCCATTCAACGTGAACCGTGAATCCTCATTCGAGATCGAGAAGATCGTCTTCTGCACCAGGCTCGTCAGCGCGCTCAGCGAGACTTCAACCGTCGTCGCCGGCATCTCCGGCAGTTCCGGATAGCTCTCCCTCGACATGCCGGCAATCCGCGACCTCGACCGCCCGCACGTCAGGCTCGCCCAATGCGTGTCCGAAAACTTGATGTTGATCTCGGATTCCGGCAGCAACCTCACATAGTCCAGCAAACGCTTCGCCGGAATCGTCCCCGTCCCGGCAGTCCTCACCTTCGCCGGCATCACGCTCCGGATTCCCAACTCCAGATCTGTCGCCGTCAGCGTCAGCCGATCCTCACTCGCTTCCACGAGGATGTTCGACAGAATCGGGATCGTCGCTTTCTTTTCCACGACGCCCTGTGACAGGTTCAACTCACGAACCAGGTCGGCTTTGCTTACCGTGAACTCCATCTGACTCGCTCCCTTTGCGTTGGCTTCAGGCTCCGCACCGCAAGCCTCTTCTGTCCTAGTCTCAGGATTCAATCATACATGTCTATGACTAGGATTAGTAGGCGCTGTGGAAATGTCAATTTCTTCCTAAATTATACAAAACTCAATCGCTTCGGGTCCATCACCCATGTGGATTCCATACCCGCTCCCACCCCGTCCCGCCCACATGGACCGAACCTTCAACAGGCTTCCACAGCTCCGCGCACGGCCTCATCTGTGGATATCTCGCTAACCTCAATTGAATGAATCAACTAGACTCTGAATCAGCCTGTGGAGATCCGGATCCGCCTGCCGCATCTCCTCCACCTTGCGCACCGAGTGCAGCACTGTCGTATGGTGCTTGCCGCCGAACGCACGCCCAATCTCGGGCAGCGACGCCTGCGTCAGCTCCTTGGTCAGGTACATAGCCACCTGCCGCGGACGCGAAATCTCGTGCGCGTTGGTCTTCTGCTTCAGTTGCGACGGTTGCAGACAGTAGCGTTCCGCTACGGCCCGGATGATGGCGTCAATCGTCACCCGGCGATCCTGTGCCGGCAGCATTGTCTTCAGCAACTGCTGCGCCATCGCCATATTGATCAGCGATCCCGTCACCGAAGAATACGCCATCAGCTTCACCAGCGCCCCTTCCAACTCCCGCACACTCGATTTGGTCTTCGTCGCAATGTAAATCCTGACATCCTCGGGCAGCATCACCCCTTCCTGCTCCGCTTTCTTGTCCAGGATCGCCATTTTGGTCTCAAGATCCGGCGGCTGAACATCCACCATCAGCCCCCACTCAAACCTCGACCTCAACCTCTCCACCAGTCCCGGCGTGTTCTTTGGCAGCGAATCCGACGTCAGGATGATCTGCCTCTGCCGGTCATGCAACTCATTGAAAGTGTGGAAAAACTCTTCCTGCGTCCGTTCCTTTCCGGCCAGCGAATGGATGTCGTCAATCAGCAGCGCGTCAGCGGTCCGGTAGTTCTCATGGAACGAAGGCATCCGGTCTGTCCGAATGCAGTGGATCATCTCGTTCATGAACCGCTCGCCGGTTGTGAACACTACCTTCATCCACGGCCGTTCCTGGATCAGTTGCAGGCCGATCGCGTGCAGCAGATGACTCTTCCCCATCCCGCTGCCACCGTAGATGAACAACGGGTTATAGCATTCCGATGGCTTCGCAGCCACCGCCATCGCCGCCGCATGTGCAAACTGGTTGCACGATCCCACTACAAACGAATCGAACGCGAACTTCTGGTTCAACTGCTTGCGCACCGGATGGAAGTACGGCGAATCGGCCTCTCTCAGCTTGGCCGGCATGGGCGTCGCGTCCAGTTCATAGTGAACCTCCGCTACGGGCAGCCTCAAATCCCGGATTACCGACTTCACCTTCGCCGCATACTCGCTCTCCAGCCAGCTCTTTGTGACCTCGTCCGGAACCTTCACCCTCAAACGCTCACCCGCCTCACCCGCATACGATGTCCTGGCCACCCAGTTCTCGAACGCCTCCGACGTCAAAGTCGCACCCAACTGCTCTTTAATCGTCTCCCACGTATTCTTTTCAAACATTACTTCACAGCTCTCCCGTGTGTTTTCCACGCGATTTCCACAGCTTGGTCTCTTATTGATTTCCCCGGTCGTCTGCGGCTCTCCACCCCATTACTCTGCCCGTCTCGATTTCGTGGGCCATGCCTCCAGGGTGGGGACGCCACACAGAATAACATACTCCGGCGGCTGTGGAAGGACTCTTTCACAGATTCGTAATCGATTGGAAACAAACTAGATACGACGGATGACGAGGTTGTGGAAAACGTCCCATTTCCCCTCCCTTTTGTTTGCATTCCCACCGCAACGGCTTGACCTGATTGACAGAACCAGCTTGGCCGTTGGAAAATGTAAGGAGTCCAGCGAGCGGGAGTAACTCAGCTGGTAGAGTGCAACCTTGCCAAGGTTGATGTCGCGGGTTCGAATCCCGTCTCCCGCTCCATTCCGGACGCCTCACACCCCCGCGAACTGGTCCGGGATCCCTTGCGCCCGGTACTCGATCCTCTCAAACGCCGCCACCGACCCTTCCCCTACCGGCGACTGCGCCTCAAACCCGATCCTCAAATCCTCCCGCCCGCCCAGCGAGAACACC
>JACZJQ010000297.1 GCA_014860455.1 Bryobacteraceae bacterium
CTGCTCCAGAAAGACAAGCAATCTTCGCCTGACATTCGCCCCTAAGCCCCCCTCCAACCCCACCCCAACCCATCGCCTCCACCCCCCGTCTGTCCATGCCCGGAACGCTCAGGACTTGGTAGCCGCGATCGACTCAAGTCACGTTCCCCGTCACCCGCCTTCCAACATTCGTTTCGGCAACCCCAAACCACTGCGCCCCAATCGGGACACACGGGTGCCGGCCGGGGCGTCCGCCCTGCCCGGTCCCGGCTCGTTCACAAAGTCAGTCGAGCCACTTGATTGAAAGGGGATTGCCTCGCGTGCAGGCCATGGTGTCGGTGACTCCGCCGGCGATGAGGGTACAGGCGGCATCGGTGGCGGTGCGGAGGGCTTCTGCTTTCGTCGTGCCCGATGCCGTCGAGCAGTTCTGGCGGCCCTGGAATGCCATGCAGACTTCGACGCGGTTCTGGCGCAGCGAGGACATCTGCCAGGTGATGAGGCCCACAAAAGCGGCGAAGGCGGCAGCGATCAGAAGGATCAGTTTGGTCCGGTTCAACGGCGAATGCTTGGTCCTGGTCATTGGCGGTGACTTCGTCGTGGTCCAACGGCTGCTGATGGGTCCTGCTCGTTGGCCGTTATTCGGTGAAGAAGCTGCCCATCTTGCGGAACTTGTCGCAGCGCTGGGTGATCAACTGTTCGGGCGTCATGCCCTTGAGTTCGCGGATGGCGGAGAGAAGCGCGGTTTGGAGGAACTCGGCGGCGCGGTCGTAATCTTCCTGGGCGCCGCCGGGCGGCTCGGGGATGATGCCGTCGACGAGGCCGAGCTTCGAAAGATCGGAGGCGGTGATTTTGAGCGCTGCCGCGGCGACGTCGCCTTTGCTGGAGTCGCGGTAGATGATGGCGGCGCAGCTTTCCGGCGAGATGACGCTATAGACGGCGTTTTCGAGCATGTAGACGCGGTTGCCGATGCCGAGAGCGAGGGCGCCGCCGGAGCCGCCTTCGCCGATGACGATTACGATCAGGGGGCTCTCGATGCGGGCCATTTCGCGGAGGTTCAAGGCGATGGCTTGGGCCTGGCCGCGTTCCTCGGCGTCGATGCCGGGGTAGGCGCCGGGGGTATCGAGAAGGGTGACGATGGGGCGGCCGAACTTCGAGGCCAGTTCCATGGCGCGCAAGGCCTTGCGGTATCCTTCGGGCTTGGGCATGCCGAAGTTGCGGAGGAGTTTCTGCTTGGTGTCGCGGCCCTTCTGCAAGCCGATGATCATGACGTGCTCGCCGGCAACGGTTCCGAAGCCGCAGACGATGGCGGCATCGTCGCCGTAGTTGCGGTCACCGTGGATTTCGATGAAGTCGGGGGCGATGCGCTGGATGTAGTCGAGCGAATGTGGGCGTTTGGGGTGGCGGGCGAGTTTCACTCGTTCCCAGGAGATGTTCTCGCCGGCTTCGCCTTTGAGTTTGAGCATCTCGGATTCGAGCTCCTGCATGCGGGCGCGGGCGCCGCTGCTCGACATTTGCAACTCGGCCATCTCCTTCTGGAGATCGGCGATGCGCTGGCTGTTTTGAGCCTCGCTCATATCGATAAACTTCCTTCTGTATCCTCTTACGAGGCTAACACTTCCAGGGCTTCCGGACCGCAGATGCGCTCGATCTCGGCCTTGAACTCCTTGTCGGGCTGGATGCGGCATTGCACGTCGAGGATGAGGGCGAAGTCGCGCGGGCGCTCCATGCGCAGCCGGACTTCGGTCTTGCCGGGTTTGCGTTCAAAGAGGCGCTGAAGCTCTTCGACGCGGGTGGATCCGTTGTTCGTGAGCCGGACGCGGACCGAGATCATGGACGGAAACGGGACGCGGGCGACTTCGAGCGGGATGATCTCCTGGATGCTGAGCTTGACGGTGCCGTCGTCTTCGGGCAGGGCCTTGGCGCGGACCATGACGGCGCGGTCGTCAACGATTTCGTTCTGGAGGAGTTCGTACTTGGTGGCGAAGCAGAGGGCCTCGACGGCGCCTTTCCAGTCTTCGAGCTGCATCGACGCCCAGAGCTTGCCTTCTTTGTTCCGGCGGCGATTGATGGTGGTCATGACGCCGCAGACGGTGACTTCGGCGCCTCTGTCGACACCGTGCAGGGTGTCGGTCAAGTGTGTGGAGAGCTCGTCCACCTTCCACTTGTATTCGTCCATGGGGTGGCCGGTGACGTAGAAGCCGAGCATCTCTTTTTCGCCGCGGAGCTTCTCGATGGGGGTCCAGTCGGGGACGTTGGGCAGGGGGCGTTCGGCATCCTTGACCGGCTCGGCGGCGAGCATGGCTTCGAACAGGCCGCCCTGGCCGGATTCGCGGTCTTCGCGGGCGCGCTGGCCGTCCTGGATGCAGTCTTCGATAACGGCAAACAGTTGAGAGCGGCGGCCGGCGAGGGCGTCCATGGCGCCGGCCTTGATGAGGCTTTCGATGACGCGGCGGTTGATGGCCTGCATGTCGGCGCGGCGGCAGAAGTCGTCGAGGGAGGTGAATTTGCCGCCCTCCTTGCGGGCTGCGACGATGGCTTCGACAGCGCCGGCGCCGACGTTTTTGACAGCGCCGAGGCCGAAGCGGATGGCGCCGTGGTCGGGGGTGAAGTTGAGGTTGGACTTGTTGACGTCGGGCGGCAGCACCTGGATGTGGAGGTCACGGCACTCGTTGATGTATTTGACCACCTTGTCGGTATTGCCGGTTTCCGACGTCAGCAGGGCGGCCATGAACTCGATGGGGTAGTGGGCCTTGAGGTAGCCGGTGAGGTAGGCGAGATAACCGTAGGCGGCCGAGTGGGACTTGTTGAAGCCGTATTCGGCGAACTTGGCCATGGTGTCGAAGACGTGTTCGACCTTCTCCTTGGGGTAGCCAAGTTTGGCGCCGCGCGGGATGAAGGTCTCGCGCTCCTTGTCCATGACCTCCTTCTTCTTCTTGCCCATGGCGCGGCGAAGGAGGTCGGCTTCGCCGAGCGAGTAACCGGCGATCAACTGGGCGGCCTGCATCACCTGTTCCTGGTAGATGAAGATGCCGTAGGTTTCATCGAGGATGGGTTTCAACTGCGGCAGTTCGTAGGTGACGCGGCGGCGGCCGAGTTTGCGGTCGATGTAGTCGTCGACGAATCCGTTCTTGATGGGGCCGGGGCGGTAGAGGGCGTTCAGCGCGATGAGGTCTTCGATGCGCTCGGGTTTTGAGCGGCGCAGGACATCCTTCATGCCGGAGGATTCGAACTGGAAGACGCCGGAGGTGAGGCCTTCGGAGAAGATGCGTTCGTAGGTGTCTTTGTCGTCCAGCGGGAGGTCTTCAAGATGCAGGCGGACCGAGTGCTGCTGTTCGATGAGGTCGAGGGCGTTGTGAAGAATGGTGAGGGTGGTCAGGCCCAGGAAGTCCATCTTGAGAAGGCCCATCTTCTCGAGGCTGTCCATGTCGTACTGGGTGACAATTTCGTCCTTGTTCGTCTTGTAGAGCGGGACGAGTTCCTGGAGGGCGACGGGTGAGATGACGACGCCGGCGGCGTGGACGCTGGCGTTGCGGGCCATGCCTTCCAGACGTAGGGCGATGTCGATCATGTCGCGGACGCGGGGATCTTTGGTGGCAGCCTCTTCGATGGCCGGCTCGGTCTCCATGGCCTCCTTGAGCTTGATGTTGAGCGGAGTGGTCGGGATGAGCTTGGTGATTCGATCAACTTCGGCGAAAGTGAGTTCCATGGCGCGGCCGACGTCTTTGAGGGCCGCCTTGGCGCCGAGGGTGCCGAAGGTGATGATCTGGGCTACCTGTTCGCGGCCGTATTTTTCGGTGACGTACTGGATGACTTCGCCGCGGCGGTTGGTGCAGAAGTCGATGTCGATGTCGGGCATGCTGATGCGTTCGGGGTTGAGGAAGCGCTCGAACAGCAGGCCGTAGTGGAGGGGATCGACGTCGGTGATGCCCATCGAGTAGCTGACCAGAGATCCGGCGGCCGAGCCGCGGCCGGGGCCGACGGGGATGCCCTGTGATTTCGAGAAGCGGATGAAGTCCCAGACGATGAGGAAGTAGCCGGAGAACTTCATCTGCTGGATGAGGGCGATTTCGGTTTCCAGGCGTTCGATGTAGTCTTCGATACGGTGTTTGAGGCGGCCCTGGGCGGCGAGTTGTTCGAGGCGGCCGCGGCGGCGTTCGAAGCCCTGGCGGGCGACCCAGGCGAAGTAGCTGTCGATGGTGTTGCCGTCGGGGACTTCAAAGCGCGGGAAGGGGTTGGTGACGGGGTTGAGTTTGAGCTGGCAGCGCTGGGCGATCTCCCAGGTGCGGTCGAGCGCGTCCTCGACATCTGCGAAGACGGACAGCATCTCGGCGCGGCTCTTGATGAAGAACTGCTCGGAGCTGAACTTCATGCGCTTGGTGTCGTTGACGGTCTTGCCGGTCTGGATGCAGGTGAGAACGTCCTGGGCGCGGTGGTCGGCGTGTTCGACGTAGTGGGCGTCGTTGGTTGCAACCAGGGGGATGCCGGTTTCGGCCGCCAGGCGGTGGACCCCGGGCATGGCGATGGAGTCTTCGTTGAGGCCGTGTTCCTGGAGTTCGAGGAAGAAGTTGCCCTTTCCGAACATGTCCCGATACTCGTGGGCCATGCGGAGGGCGTCTTCGTAATGGCCGTGGAGCAGGGTTTCCTGGATGTCGCCCTTGAGGCAGCCGGAGAGGGCGATGAGGCCCTTGGTGTGCTGGGCGAGGAGGTCCTTATCCACGCGGGGCTTATAGTAGAAGCCTTCGAGGAAGCCAGTGGAGACGAGCTTGATGAGGTTGCGGTAGCCCTCTTCGTTTTCGCAGAGCAGGACGAGGTGGTTGTAGCGGGAGGTTTCGTTCTTGACGTGGCGGGACTGCTGGGCGATATAGACTTCGCAGCCGACCACCGGGTGGACGCCGTGTTCCTTGGCCTTGGTGGTGAATTCGACGGCGCCGAAAAGGTTGCCGTGGTCGGTCATGGCGACGGCGGGCTGCTCCTGCGCCTTGACCTGCTTCATGAGCTTGCCGGTTTCGCAGGCGCCGTCGAGAAGGGAGTAGTCGGTATGGCAGTGAAGATGGACGAAGGGCTTGTCGCTCATGGCCTGTGGAACCTACCAGTTTACAGTGCCGGGGGCGGGATGGGTTTTGCGATGATGGGCGGCATGGAAGCGATGAAGCGCGGAGTGCCGGAGATTGACGGTTTGCCGGCGGAGTTGGAGTGGGTGAACGAGCCGGCGGAGTGGAGTTACGGCGGCGGCAGGCTGGAGATCGCCGCGCCGGGCAAAACGGATTGGTTCAGATCGCCGACGGACGGGGCGGTGGCCGAGGCGGCGCCGTTGCTGCTGTTCAAGGCGGCGCGGGAGTTCAGGCTGACGGCGCGGGTCGCGACGGCGATGGAGGGCACGTGGGACGCCGGGGCGCTGATGGTGTTTGCGGACAAGGAGAACTGGGGGAAGCTGGCATTCGAGAAGTCGGCCTACATGGAGCCGACGATCGTGAGCGTGGTGACTCGGGGGGTGTCGGACGACTGCAACGCGCAGGTGGTGGAGGCGGGCGGGGCGTGGCTTCGGATAGGGAC
>JACZJQ010000298.1 GCA_014860455.1 Bryobacteraceae bacterium
AGGGTGTCGGGCGGGAATTACTCGATGTGCTTGAGGCCCTTCGAGCCAAAGCGGGCCCATTGAAAGTCAACTCTGCTTACCGCTGTCCCAAGCATCCCGTCGAGGCGCGCAAGTCGAAGCCCGGATTCCACGCCCGAGGCCTCGCGGCGGATCTCGCGCCGCTCGCCGTTTCCTTGCGCGCCTTCTATGACGTTGTTCGTACAGAGCCTCGGATCAAAGGCATCGGTGTGGACTACACCGCCGGATACATCCACGTCGACGTGCGCGAGGCTGCCGCGCCGGTCTTGTGGGTCTACCGCAGTGGCAGCGCCGTGGTCGCGACGGACCCGTTTCTGGAGTTGGTGAATGGCTGATCAGATGAAGTTTCGTGTCACGCCGGAACAGGTTGAGGCCGCCAGAGCCAGACTCGCCGAAGCCGGATTCCCGATCTCTGGAGACGCCGGCGCCGTCGAGAAGGACGGGTACCGGATCGGGTACTGGCTGGAAGGCGGTGTACTCACCCTGGAGGTGCTCGCAAAACCGAGGTTCGTTCCGATGTCGTTCGTTCGCGCCAGGATCCGAGCATTGCTGGCCGTAATTGGCTCAACCGAGATGGCTTGATCCCCGAACAGGCGCCAGTCCTACCCCGGCCCCGAGCCACACAACGGCTGACACCATCAGCAGCGCACTCTCCCACGAGTTCCAGCACAACTGCGGAAACGTCGGCACCAGGCGCGCTATCCGCCTAATCGAAGGCACGCGCGTGACACCATTGCCGGTCTTGGGTGCACGGGACCCGCTGGTGACGTCGGCGCTGCGCTAACAGCATCTCTCTTCGGCTTGGAGTACACGATGCAGCGTTGAGCCTTTGCGCGAAGGGCCGCCTCATCCGTCCGCAACGGGTCGTCAAAACAGGTGAGGCTATACGGGTGAGTCCGTTTCAGGGAGTGACCTTCCAGGATCTCAATGCCGTGGTCCAAGACGAGGCAGTGGTGAGACTGAAAACGAGCGTAACGATAGTGAACCACTGGTCCGAAAGTCCGCTCATCGACAAACTGGACCTCAAGGCCGGAAATCCTCCCGTTTGGCAACGACTCAACGAAATCCCGAAGGCGTTTTACCACATCGCCTCGAGACTGATACTTAGCCAAGGTTGACAGGACCTGGACAGAGACGAAGGCAGAATCACCTAGACAAGCATCGACGCGGCCGAGAAACCTCTCGATTCCACTCTCGCCAGGAGCGCATTCGGCCAGGCGGTGGAGACAGAACCGATCAACCAGGGCTATCTGCGAAAACCTTGCGACAAACGGACGAAATAGCTCCGCCCAGATGGTGTCAACCTTCTCACCGCGCTTGAACTTCTTCTGCTCTCGAATCTCATCTGCCTTCCGGATTCGCGATGAAGCGCTCAGACAGTCGAGACGGCAAAGCTCGATCGCGCTAGCGTCATGAACCTGCTCGTGTTCGTGCGGCGCAAAGCCCAGGCTTCCAGCGATCGCCATCCCAATACCTACAACGTCCACGCCGCGCCGCAATTCAAGGAGTTGATCAAACGGTGGTTCTTGAAACGAGCCTAGCCAAGGTGGTGGGCCATTCCTCAAAAGGCCGCGCTGTTGCGCAAGGGTGACAGCCCTGATCCATCGGCTTTTCAATGACTGGGGAAGCCCTTCGAGGGCGCGACGAAGTGGAGAGTGGGCGTAATCTACCGCGCCAATATAGACTATCCCGCATCGCATCCAAGAGGTTACGCAATCGTCGACCAGTTTTAACTGAAGGGCAGCGTCGTGCCCCTCCATTCCGACTCCTCCGGGGTCAATCGCCAAGCGTATCAGCATGCGTTATCCCAATGCGAAAATCTCGCGGTAGGAGTCTTCAAAGAAGCCATCCGGCCACGGGTCGATGAACTCGCCGGCCTCATTCAGCCGAAGTCGCTGAATCTCAGCTGAGCCATCGCCAGTTGGCTGGACATACAACACGGACACGGACGATGGCCCGATCACCCCTTCGCGGATTCTCCGTTGAAGTCGCAGCATCAGCGCTTCGCTGTGGGTCTCGATCACCCATTGGCTGCTGGGATGCGGACGGGTCCTCCCTGCGACCTCGCTGCCGAGACCAGCGGTATCGATGAAGAGGTCAGCGAGATTTGCCTGCAGGCGCGGGTGCAAATGAATCTCCGGTTGCTCTACGCAAAGCACCTGTGATCGCGAAACCAGGCCTTGGACGATTATCGGGAGGAGTTGGCCTATACCGAACCCAACGTCTGACGGCGCGACTTCGACTCTCGAACGTCCATCCCGAAGGTGCATGGCTACGATTTCACCAGTGACCTCATCGCCGAGAGGCTTTATGTCGATCTTGTAAGGAATATCGAACGTAGCGAACCACGTATTGATGCGCCGAGTGATGTCGCGGGGCCCTCGATAGATAACCTGCGGAGTGTTCTCGCCTCTTGTACCGACAGACGATTTCTCACCGCCAAGCAGCAGGTAGTGTCGCTCTGGATAGCTTCTGAGCGGACCCAGGTACTGCACGGAGTCCATGAGTTCACGAAACTCGCGATTGAATGTGTCGAAGAATGAGTTATAGAGCCACCGACCGTACCGATGCTCAACCTCGCGCAGTTCGGGGGTCTGCTCCCCCGCCTTGGCGATGAAACGGCCAGGCAGTGAGCCTCGCCCACCGACAAAGAACTTGGTCAGGAGTTGAGCCACGTGCTCCAGTTCTTGCGTTTGGTCCGTAGCACCCACGGGTGCATCTTCGTTCTCTGGAGATGCTTGGTTAGGGCGAAGTCGAGCCCCACTGGGTCTGGGCCGCGACTGTTCAAGCACGCCCTGAAATCGCACCAGCGATGCCGCCGATTCGGTGTCAGCCCAGTCATACAGGGCCAGGTCTGTTTCATCCAGGAATAGGGAAGCGCGCCTGAGCTTGGCGGCTTCATCCCGCGCCCTCTTCAATCGCGTACTCAGAGCAGCCCCGCAATCGATTTCGTAGAGGGTGCCCGCCAGCTCAGAAGAATCGCGGCGTCGACTACCTGGCGAATTGGCCGCGACAAACTCCAGGGTCAATCGCCGACTGAATTGACTCGGCAGACGCGGGCCGACAAACTGACGGCCCTGTCTCCGCACAACATCGTAACCGACACGAATCCGCAGCGTCCGAGTGAGGTCGTGCTTATGGAGCAGAGACTTGAAGCTCCCCAGGTCCGCGTACTCACCCCGGGGGATCAGCCGAAATGTTGAGGTTTGACTGGCCTGGAGAGACTGCCGGATCAGCAGCAGAGACTGAATGATGGAGCTCTTCCCGCCCGAGTTTGGCCCATAGATCAGGGTGATCGGCGCGAACTCGCAGGACTGCAGCGTGCCAAATGGTTTGAAGTTTTCAATTGAGAGTTCAGTTAGCATGCGGTCTCACTCTAAGTTCCGGGAGCATTCGATCGCGAGCACGCGAGCATTTACAATATCATCTTGCCTTACGGGTCGGTGCGAGCTGCTTTGACGCGCTGGTGAGGCATCCTCTGGTGTCCGATCCACTGCATCATTTTTCCACTATGAATGTTGCATAGCCGCAACTCCGTCCGTCCTCTGGAACAGCCTGTAGGGCTTGCCGTTAAACAGGACAGGGAAGACCACGGCACCGAACTTTTTCGGATCGTTGCCGGCCAAAGAGAGGTGCACCAATTGGTACGCGCGAGGCGCGCCATCTGTAGCGAGCATCGTGACACCCGTCAAAGGATTGTGGACGAGGGTTCCTGCTTTGAGTGACGCGGTCTGAGTTTCTGCACCAAGGTTCGAAGTGCCGCCGAGCCCTTCCACACACTGAATGAGTTGAACTACCTGAGCAAGCCGCCTTGAAGTGCGCTCCATTTGGTTCGCGGGAACAGAAGTCCAGGCCGGGAATCGCCGCGCCAATCCGTCCCGGTCAGGTGCACTGCAACGGGAGCTTATCTTCCAAATCAATCGGGCTGCGACCAACTCGGCCGAGGCGACCGCGATGTTCTTAGGAACGTCCTCTTTGCCTTCGCCGTTCGAATAGTAGTGCACCATGTACGCCGCGGCCCACTCCACACAGGTCCAAAGAAACGCTAACCCACGGACAAGAGCTTCTCCGTCGTAGCCTTCCCACGACGAGTTCCCAAGCCTGTCCAGGAACCCGCCGATTTTCTTGCTTCCCACCAATGCGCGGCTGATCCTCAGCACGTAGTCGGCGAAATACCAAGGGTGAAGACAAGTGAACTCGTCGCCATCTGCGGACACGGTCTTTCGCCCAGCCAAGAACGCCCCGATGTGCGTCATCCAGATCTGGCGTGCCACACCGTTTGGTGAAGGGCTTTGCAGGTTCTCCAGATTCTGGAGTGATTTCTCGATCGAGGTCGCTGCACGATCAAGTCGACGTTCGAGACGTAGGATAGCAGCTTCGAACTTCTCGGAGGACGTCTCGTTCCTCCGTGGCCTCTCACCGCCGGTCGCGACTCCCTTCTGCTCAGCGATCTCACGGAATTCGGCCTCTTCGTCTAGCTTCGTGTCATCGTATGAGTCGTCCTCTGTCGCGTCGCCGTTACCGATCGGACCGAGAGGTTGCACCAGACTGGCGAGAATATCCAGGTCAACTCTGTCCCCCGTCCATTGGTGCCCCTTAGCGGCGTCCGCCGTATGGTCGGTATAGAAGAACTCCGCCGATTGCTCCTGAGCTGGTCCTTCCGATCCCACCGCGGTCCGCTTGCCTCCCCCCCCTCTTCCAGTACCGGCCTGGATCACCTCGAAATCTCGAAACTGATCAAGCAGCTCAAACAGCACAGTGCCGAGGACTGCACCATCCTGCATTGCGGGCAGGAACTGGGTTGACTTCGCACCTCCCCCACCTCCCTTGCGTGGACTGGCGACCATAGGCCAAGTGACGATCACGGGATTCGAAAGAACCTTGCCCGACCCGTCAACGATCCAGGCGCTTCTGATGCCGTCATCGCCGTTGACTCTGCGCCCAGTCAAGGCATCTCCTTCGCGGCGGATTGCGGTGGTCGCATTTGGTCGCGCGAGGCCATGTGGCGCAAGTGCCAGCAATGCGCCTTCTGGTGGTGACCCCGAGGCCATCGTGAGCCTGAAGCCGAACTCGGCCGCCGCGACCGCCGACAGCAGACACGTGTACCTCGCTTCGTCAGAATCGCCGTCGGAGTCCTTCCAGTGTTTTTCGATCAGGTCTCCTTCCACGCTTTGGGCGCTTATCGAAGGACCAAGGCCAAGATGCTTTACGATTTCTCCTTTTAGCCGGGGTGGAAGAATCACGACAACTTCGGTGTTCATTGAGTTCAATGCCGGCTCCGACGCATTTGCCGATCCGAAGACACACGTCTCCGTCTTCCCGTGCCCGAATATGAATACCTTCGCGTGAGCGCGCACGTCTTTGCGCTTCCGCTTCTCTTTGGGGTACGGATCTACAAACGGCCGCCACTCCACCGCCTGTCCGAGCTTTCGAACAGCTTTGCCGTCCATCTCGGCGTGCTCGGCCTGAACAATGCAGACTGGCTTCGACCTGCTTGTGGCCGCCAGTTTCTTTAACCCGTCGAGGGCGCGGTCAAACGACGAGCTGCACAAGACCACATCGTCAACTTGTTTGACCGGCAGGATCGTCGTGATCTGATCGAGCAGACTTGGCATGCATGGTCCACCGATAAGAACCCTCCGTCCATCTTCAACGCACGGAGACGCCAGCCAAGGCGCCATCTGCCGGGCACTCTTGATCTGTTTTCGGACTGGTTCAGAGGCGTATCCAGCAAGACCCTCCACAAATGTGAAGACGGTCTGGAAGGCGCGGTGCGGTCCTGCACCCTGGTCGGCATCATAATCGAAGAGCCCGAACACCTCCGCGTTCCGGATGAGCCCGCCGACAGTAGCGTTACCCGAGCCGATGAGCAGGCGTCCGTGTCGGGGGCCAAGCAGTAGATACACCTTCGGGTGAAATGCGCCCTTCTGCCAGACTGGCGTCACAGAGTAGTGCTTGCCGGCGTAGGGAGCCGCGGCGTGCGCGTGGGTGTCCTGGACGTAGCAGGAGAAGTCGCAAAAGGTGATCTGATTCCAGATGCCCGCTCGGTTCAACGCCCGTCTGAGGAGCCCGTCATACAGAGGCAAGTCGAGGCTGTAGGTGAGGACGATACTTGACCGTAGGTCGTATCCCGAGTGCCCGAGGAGATCAATCATGTCTAACATGGCGGCTCTCCAGAATGCTTGCACCTAGATTCGACAGGACCGCAGCTCCGTTCTGCCGGCCGATGCAGTGGAGATCCTCCATTACGCGGAACCCCTGCTTCACGCGCGGCGCAGTGTAGGTCGGTTTCGGTAGTCTTTCCGCTACGAAAAGTAGTCGCCCTTCCTCTGGACGAAATTTGTAAGTCGAGACACCTTGGTTGGCGAGCTTTCTGGTCGCGACTCGCAGATGCCGAAAGAGCACCCACTCCAATAGCAGGTCGTTCAAGAAGTCGAAAGTACGCTCCGTGGCTCTGCTTTCGACGCGGTCCCACCATCGGCGCAGATGCACTTCATGGCTCGATGCCATCTCCACGGCGTTTGGAATTGGCGCAAAGGGCTGTGATGCGCAATCCCCCCGATCGTTGGCAAGCCTGCCCAGTATCCTGACTGCCAGCGCCATCGCTTCAGCTATGTCATTGCTAGCAGTTGCGGTCTGCAATCGATCCGCCATCGCCCAAGTGCTTGCTGCCCCCCACGGGTCCGCGCCCGCCGCGTCCGGCAGCCGCATTGCTGTGATGAACTCGGCCACGGTCTTGGGGAGTGCGGGCAAACTTGGCGCCTCGCCTTCACCGGGCAGGCTGGCCATCGCCTGATTCGTGAGCAACGCAACGAGTTCCGCCGGGCGACGCGGTTCACGGTCTACTTCATGGAGAGCTGTATAGAAA
>JACZJQ010000003.1 GCA_014860455.1 Bryobacteraceae bacterium
CCCGCCAGCCCCGCCCGAAACACCGGACGAATAGCCCGGCCCGATAGCCTGGCCGCTCAGTTCCGCCGGGTTTCCCGCCGGATCTCGTCTAGAATCCTCGCCCGCTCCTCCGAACTCAGCGCCCGCTCCATCCTTCGCAGCGCCACCCCCACCACATCCCGGTGATGCAGCTTCGAGCCGATGCTCTCTTCCTCGGCCAGTTGCAGCCAGATGTCGTGGACCCGGTCCACGTCTTCCGGCCAGAGCCGCGGCGGATGCGGGCCCAAATTGACGTACGCTGGTTCGCGGTCGGGCGCGATGATCTCCAGCGAAAACGGCGTCCGCGGTTCCGGCAGCTTCTCCCATGCCAACCCGATCCGCCGCGCCAGTTCACCGCTCGCCATAGCCCTTGATACGCCTGTCACCAGCCTCGACGCCTTCAGGTTCTGCGCCGTCTGCACCAGCGCCACGAACGGGTCCGTCGCCGGCACCACCAGCAACTCCACTGGCTTGCCCTCTTTCTCGGCCAGTGCCACCACCCGCGTAAAGAGTTCGCGCTCGTAATCGCTGAAAATCTGCTGGTCGCGAAGCTCATACTCGCCGTCACCCGTCACCAGAGGCCTGACCGTCATCACCACCACGTCGTGCCGCTTCAAATTCGTCCGCGTCAGCACCCGCTTCAGATGATCCATGCTGTGGAAGTCCCTGATCGCCACCAGCACCGCTCCCGGCCTCGCCTGCAGGCTTGTCTCGCCCACATGCTCCTGGTGGTCCAGGTTGAACTCCTCCAGCCCCTTCTTGCCCGCCTCCCGCTTCTTATTCAACCGCTCCGAAATGTAGAAAATCGAGTAGAGCAGAATCGTGAAGCTGATGCCGTAGATCGTCGCCACTTTCTTTGTCAACAGGTTCGCGATCGCCACCATGAAAAGCGCCAGCACAGTCGCCGCCAGCCCCACTGGAATCTCCGTCCGCCCGATACGGAAGTTCAGCGGCATCTTGTATTCCTGGTCGCCGCGCTGGAAACGCAACGCCAGCACACCCATTCCCTTCATCGCGAAGCTCCACACCACGCCGAACGCATACGCCTCGCCCAGCAGGTAGACGTCGCCCCGGCTCAGGATGATCGTCCCCAGTTGCAATAGCGTGATCATGTTGATGATTCGCGACGTCGTGCCGAACTTCTTGTGCGGCTTCCTGAACCACTCCGTCAGCACTCCGTCCTCGGCCACCCGGTTCAACACGCCGTTGGCCCCGATAATCGACGTATTCACCGCTCCGGACAGAATCATCCCGCCCACGATCACCACGAAAATATGGAATCCCAGCTTCAACGCCTCCGGCCCGGCCAGGCTCATCGCCAACCCCGCGATCAGGTTGTCGTAATACTGCGGCCTCACCGTGTCCGGAATAATCATCACCGCGAACAGGGAAATCAACCCCGTGCTCATCAGCGCGTAGGTGCAGACAATGTTCGCCGTGATCTTCAGGTTCCGGATCTTCGGCGACGCGATCTCGCGATAGATCTGCGCCAGCGTTTCAAACCCGCTCATCGCCAGCAGCGAATGGCCGAAGGCGATCAACATCGCCGCCGCCCAGATCGAGGGCCAGAACGTCCCCTCCAGCCATCCCAGCGAATGGCTGTCGAATTTCAGATTTTCCAGCGTAGGAGCCGGCGGCAGCTTCACGTTGTCCTGCAGCAGCAGCGTGATCGGACACCAGATCAACAGCGCCACCACCATCACCGTTGTCACCTGCATGATCCGCAACGCCTTCGACGACGACTCGTGAATCCCCTTCACGTTCTGCCACCAGAAGTAGCCCGTCACCGTTACCCCAAACAGCACCGCAAACCAGTTCTCGTTCAACCGGAACGAGGAGTGCATCATCTCGCTCAATTCGTTGAACAGGTACCCCAGATAATGCCCCGCGCTGACGCTCGATATCGGCCCCGTAAGGATGTAGTCCACCACCAGCGCCGACACCGAAAGCTTCGCCGTCTTCGGACCGATGCTGTCCCTCACCACCACGTACACGCCGCCGCGGACAAACATTCCGCAGCTCTCCATGTAGATGGACCGCACCGCGAATCCGAAGAACATCACCGCCAGCACAAACCACGGCGCCGACGGTCCTACCGCCCGCTCCGTGATCCCGCCGACGTAAAACATTGTGGAGGCGAGGTCGCTGAGGACGATCGATGCGCCGCGCCAAAAGGAGATGAACGAGAGTGCGACTGTGGTGGCCACCACAACCTTGGTGGTGGCCACCTGTCGATGTTCTGGGTCAGTCATAGATATGTGTGGGCCTTGCGCTCACATTCAATATCCTACTATCGAATCAGGATGAGCCATCTCCTGATCGACGCCGGCCGCCACGCCTGTGCCCGCCTTCGCGGCGCCGGCCACCAGGCTTTTTTCGCCGGCGGAGCCGTCCGCGACCGCCTCCTTTCCCGCCCTTTCACTGACCTTGACATAGCCACCAGCGCCACCCCTGCCCAGGTCACAGCCCTGTTCCCCGACGCCCGCACCGTCGGCGCTTCGTTCGGCGTCGTCCTGGTCCAGTGCCTCGGCGTCGAACTCCAGGTCGCCACTTTCCGCTCCGACCACTCCTATTCTGACCATCGCCGCCCCTCCTCGGTCACTTACGAAACCGACCCCCGGGCCGACGCCCTCCGCCGCGATTTCACCATCAACGGCCTGCTCGAAGACCCCCTCACCGGGGAAATCCTCGACTACGTCAACGGCCGCGCCGATCTCGACGCCCGCATCATCCGCGCCATCGGCAACCCCGCCGCGCGCTTCGCCGAAGACGCCCTCCGCATGCTCCGCGCCATCCGCTTCGCCGCCCGTCTCGGCTTCTCCATCGATCCCGCCACCCTCGCCGCCATCCGCGCCAGCGCCCCCACCATCCTCGCCATCTCCGCCGAACGAGTCCGCGACGAACTCTCCCTCATCCTCACCGAAAACGGTCCTTTCCTGGGCCTCACCCTGCTCGACTCCACCGGCCTGCTGCCCCTCATCCTTCCCGAAATCTCCGCCATGCACGGCGTCGCCCAGCCCCCCGAATACCATCCGGAGGGCGACGTCTTCACCCATACCCTGCTCTGCCTCCAGCACCTCGAAAACCCGTCCATCGAACTCGCCCTCGCCGCCCTGCTCCACGACGTCGCCAAACCCGCCACCTTCAACGATTCCTCGGGCCGCATCCGCTTCGACGGCCACGCCGAACTCGGCGCCCGCATGGCCACCGGCATTCTCACCCGTCTCCGTTACCCCAACTCCGTGATCGAATCGGTCGCCTCGTTGATCGCCAACCACATGCGCTTCATGGAAGTCGAACGCATGGGCGAGGCCGCCTTCAAACACCTTCTCCGGCTGCCGCGCTTCGACGACCAACTAGAACTGCTCCGCATCGATTCGCTCGCCGCCCTCCGTCCCCTCACCACCTACGATCTAGTCCACCGCCGCATCGCCGAGATCCCGCCCGAGCAAATCCGCCCGCCCCGCCTGCTCACCGGCGACGACCTCATCGCCATGGGCTTCACCCCCGGCAAGCGCCTCGGCGAGATCCTCCAGGCCATCGAGGAAGCCCAACTCGCAGGGGCTCTGTCAACCCCCGCGGACGCCCGCGCCTTCATCGCCTTCCGCTTCCGCTCCTGAATGCGTGTGGGACGGACCACTGGCCCGCCGCCGGCGCCCTTGCCGGCACCCGTGTTTCGTGGCGCAGGCACGCTCGCCCGTGGGCGTTTCGTTATAGCAGGCTTTCGGCCTGGCCATACAGTTCGTTCAGACGGTCGGAGGTGCGCGCTTCGGCGGCGATGCGGAGGATGGGTTCGGTGTTGGATGCGCGGACGTGGATCCAGCCGTCTTCCATGGTGAGTTTGAGGCCGTCGCGGCGGTCGGTTGCGGCGCCCGGGAAGCCTGCTTCGAGCGACTGCATGAGCGCGCCGAGGCGGCCATGTTCAAAGGGCGCTTTGCCGAGGCGGCGGTGGTAGACGGGCAGGGTGGCGGCGAGCTGGCTGGCGGTCATGCCGGTTTCGGCCATGCGGTCGAGCAGCATGGCCATGCCGGTGTAGGAGTCGCGGCAGTATTGGACCGAGGGGAAGATGATGCCGCCGTTGGAGCCTTCGCCGCCGATGACAGCTCCGGCCGATTTCATGCGATCGACGACGTTGGCTTCGCCGACGGGAGAGCGATAGACGCGGACGCCGTGGCGGGCGGCGATGTCGTCGATGGCGGACGAGGTTGTCAGGTTGACGACGACGGGGCCTTTGAGCCGGTGGAGGACGCAATCGACGGCGAGGGCGAGGACGTCATCGTTGTCGATGATGCGGCCGGTTTCGTCGCCGACGGCGAGGCGGTCGCCGTCAGGATCCTGGGCGAAGGCGATGTCGCAGTGTTCACGGAGGATGAGAGCGCGGAGGTCGCCGAGGACTTCGGGTTTGGGTTCGGCTTCGCGGGGGAAGGGCAGGTCAGGCGAGACCGAGATGGCGTGGAGGTCGCAGTTGAGGGTGTCGCGGAGGAAGCGGACGCTCATCTCGGAGCCGGCGCCGTTGACGCCGTCGAGGGCGACGCGGAAGCGGCGGGCGCGGATGCGATCGACGTTGACGTGTTTGAGGACGCGTTCGATGTGGAGGCGGGGGGCGGATTCGGTATCGAAGCGGATGCCGGGCATATCGGCATTGGAGACCTGGGTGAAGGCCGATTGGTGGTACAGCTCGAGCAGTTCGCCGCGTTCGTAATGGTTGAAGAAAAGGCCCTCGGCGTTGAAGAGTTTGAGGGCGTTGTATTCGGACGGATTGTGGGAGGCGGTGATGGCGATGCCGCCGCGGGCGCGGGTTTCGTCGACAAAGACCTGGACGGTGGGCGTGGGGGCGACGCCGATTTTGACGACTTCACAGCCGGCCGAGAGAAGGCCGCACGTGACCGCGTGTTCGAGCATGGGGCCGCTGGAGCGGGTGTCGCGGCCGAGGATGACGCGGCCCGGGCCGACATAGGTGCCGAAGGCCTGGGCGAAGGCGCAGGCTAGGTTGGGGGTGAAGAAGCCTCCGACGACGCCGCGGATGCCGGAGACCGAGATTTTGAGCTGGTGGGCGCGGCTCATGAGTTGTAGCTCCTGACGGTGTCCATGAGTTCATCGAAGAGGGCGGTGGGCGGTTGCCCGCGTTGTTCGGCGATGACGCGGACCAGCGGGGCGGTCTGGCTGACGCGGACATGGAACCAGGAGTTGTCGAAGTCTGCGCGGAGGCCGTCGAGGTTGTTCTTGCGGGCGTCGGGGTAACGGGATTCGATGTCGTCCATCATTTGTGGAATGCGGTGGGATTCGAGCGGGACCTCGCCTTTGAGAATGGAGTACTGGGGGTATGTGGCGAGGATGGAGCCGAGCGACTGGGAGCGGCGGTGCATCATGGTGAGGATGGCGAGCATGGAGGCGATGCCGTCGTAGACGAAGCGGAACTGGGGCATCATGACGGCTCCGGTACCTTCGCCGGCGATGGCGATCTTTTCCGGCGGGAAGCCGGCCAGGGCGTCGGCCGTGGCGTTGCGGCCGACGGGGACGCGGACCACGCGGCCGCTATGCGAGGCGGCGACTTCATCCAGAAGGGCGGTGGTGGAGAGGTTGGCGATGATGGTGTCGCCGGGGCCGAGGGTGAGCATCTCGTCGGCGAGAAGGACAAGGACCATCTCTTCGCTGACGGCCTCGCCGGATTCGGTGGCCAGGGCGACGCGGTCGGAATCGACATCGAAGAGGAAGCCGGCGTCGGCGCCGACGTGGCGCATGAGCGGGGCGAGTTGCATGCGGACGGTGCGCTGATCGGTGGCTGGTTCGTGGGCGAAGGCGCGGCCTTCGGTCTGTTCATTGATGAGGACGAGGTCGAGGCCGTGGCGGTCGCGGAGGATGGAGAGGATGAGGGCGGAGGTGCCGTTGCAGCAATCGACGAGGACGCGGAAGCGCCGGAGGGCGGGGAGGTCGAAGACTTGGGCGAGGTTGGCGATGTAGCGGTCGATGGCGGAATCGTCGCGGGAGTAGGAGCCTAGGGCGTCCCAGCGGGCGAAGTCGAAGCCTTTGAGGTGGTAGATGTCAAGGAGTTCGCCGGCCTCGGCGGTTGAGAGGTAAGAGCCGCGTTCGCCGAAGAATTTGAGGGCATTCCATTCGGCGGCCATATGGGAGGCGCCGATGGAGATGCCGCCGCGGGCGTCGGTATCGGCAATGGCGTGTTGGATGACGGGGGTAGAGACGATGCCGAGGTCGATGACGTCGTGGCCGCAAGCCATGAGGGCGGAGGCTACGCCTTCGCGGATCATCTGGCCGGAGGCGCGGGGGTCTCGGCCGATGATGACCTTGGAGGGCTGGCCGAGCATGGTGGCGAAGGCGGCGGAGAAGTCGAGGACGTGGGTGGGCGTGAGTCCGGCGCCGACCACGCCGCGAAGCCCGAATTGGGAGATGCGGAGCGGGATTTTGGCGTTCATGGCGAGGGTTTAGTCCACGAGGCGGAGGAGGCCGAATTTCTCAGGGATGTGGTGGTTGCCGCCGGTGGCCTGCCAGGCGATGAAGACCTTCTTGGGGGGCGGGCCTTGGATGCGGTAGTAGTTGGCGCGGAACTCGACGCCGGACTTGACGGGGTTCGAGGTGATGGACTTCATGGGGATTTTCATGGCGCCGTACCAGACCTTGTTCGCCTCGTCGATTTTGGCGGCGACGGTGAAGCCGGAGTTCCAGAGCCAGCCGCCTTCGGGTTTGGGCTCTTTTCGATCGATGTCGAGGTCGACCCATTCGGCGCGGGGCGAGACCTGGTATTCGCGGTACTGGTGGATGTTGACGAAGTCTGCGCCGACGAAGAGTTCGGCGACGTCCCAGTTCCAGAGGCGGTTGGTTTCGTTGACGGCGTCGAGTTCGGGTTTGAGGAAAAGCTCATTGTAGGGGCAGATGAAGAGGAAGTAGAGGTAATCGGGGGTCCAGCGGGAGCGGATTTCGGTTTTGTGGCCGGGCTGGAGTTCGCCGCGGGCGCTGATTTCGGTGAAGACGGCGGGAGCGCCTTTCCAGAGAGCGGCGTTGGGGTCGGCGGTGACGCCGGTGTCGGCCTTGAGGCGGGAGCTTTTCGAGACCGCAGGCTGCTGAGCCCAGATGACGGCGAGCGGCATCAGGAAGAGGAGAACCAACAAAGTTCGCGTCAACATAATTGCTTTCATTGTATTCCCCATGAGACCCATATCCGTATTCCAAGACAAGCGTGAGGAACTGGAGCGCTCGGAATTCCAGCATGGCGTGGAGGCGGGCCGGCTGGCGGTGGCGCTGGACCTGTTGACCGATTCGCTGATCATGGTGGGCCAGCATGGGGTGTATTGCCAGAGCGCGCGGCAGCCGGGTAAGCCGGCGATGGATTTGCAGATTATTTTGCAGGGGATTGAACAGTCGAAGGAGTTGGTGATGTCGGTGATGGAGGAGATCAGGCGGAAGAAGACGACGGGCGATTGATGCCGGGACGACTTCGGCGGCCACCGTCCGGAGGCGGGCGCGATCACAGGGGGGAGGGGGCCCTCAGCCGCTGATGACCAGAATCGGGCCTGACTGATTGCTTCCGTTGATCTTCTCGCCCGGCTGAAGATAGCACCAGCCCGGCGAGGTTCGAAGGACCGGAGGATGCCCATTCACGAGGTTCCTGTAGTCCACGTTTGTCCACTGGGCGCTTCTGCAATGTGTGATGAACGATACAGGTGGTCCGTATGGCATGGGGGTATCCGGCACCGAGCCATCCGGTGAGGGGCGTCTGTCTTCCTTTCGCCAGTCAAATCCCACGCAACCCATGACCATGGCGCCGGAACTTCCGGAGATCAGGTCAGTGCCTGGGATGACCGATCCGACAACACGCCCGTGATGTGGGCACACGACTGCCATTCCCTGCCTGATGTAAAGCCCGGAGTGGCGGGGATCGCCGCCCGACTGGCTTGAAGAACCCGTTCCACCGGAGCCAGAGCCGGAGCCGCCGCCCCCACCGACGCGCTCGCCCCAGCCTGTCCCGGTTCCACCCGTTTGTCCTGATACAGTGCCGCCTGAAATGAGGGCATCCAACCGTTCCAAAGTCTGCTTGCCCGCAACGCCATCGACCATCATCCCCTGGGCACGCTGGAACTGGGCGACCTTCTGTATGGTTTCGTTTCCGTAGATGCCGTCGAGGCGGCCGCCGGCGGTGGACTGGGGAAAAGAGTAGCCCAGAGAGAGCAGGGCTTCCTGGAGGAGGCGGACGGCCTCTCCCTGTTCCGGTGATTTGAGCAGCGGCGAGTTTCTGGCAGCAGCCTGCAAGCGCTGGCTGTTGCGGAACTTCGGGGAAGTGAGCACGGCAACCTCCTCCGGCCGCGAGCGGGGCTGAGAATCCAGCCTAAACCCGGCGGAGGCGGGCCGCTGCGGCATTGATGTCCAAGACAAGGTGTAAGGAGGCGAAATTCGAGAGTCAAGCCCCAGGATGGGCGATGGGAGGTCACGCCTGGAGGAAGGGGTTGCGTTCGCGTTCGCGGGCGATGGTGGTGGAGGGGCCGTGGCCGCAGATGACTTCGGTTTCGCCGGGGAGGGTGAGAAGGCGGGAGTGGATGGAGCGCAGGATCTGGCGGGGGTCGCCGCCGGGGAGGTCAGTGCGGCCGATGGAGTCGCGGAAGAGGGTGTCGCCGGCGGCGAGGATGTTTTCCGACTGGGCGTAGACGCAGAGGCTGCCCTGGGTGTGGCCTGGGGTGTGGATGAGGTGGAGATCGGTGGCGCCGATTTTGAGGGTGTCGCCGTCGCGGGCCGGGGCGTCGATTTCGGTGGTTTCGGGGGTTTTCATGCCGAGCCAGTTGGCCTGCCAGTCGAGGTTGGCGTAGAGCTCTTCGTCGGCGGGGTTCATGTAGACGGGTGCGCCGGTGAGGGCTTTGAGTTTGGCGGCGGCGCCGATGTGGTCGATGTGGGCGTGGGTGATGACGATGGCGGAGACTTTGAGGTTGTGGCGGGCGAGGACGGACTGGAGACGGGCCATGTCGTCGAGGCCGTCGCCGGGGTCGATGACGATGGCTTCGAGGGTGGATTCGTCGGCGAAGACGGAGCAGTTGCATTGGAGAAGGCCAACGGGGAAGCTCTCGCGGAACATGATTTCAGTATAGGG
>JACZJQ010000299.1 GCA_014860455.1 Bryobacteraceae bacterium
GCTGAGGAAGGTGATTCCGGCGACGGCGGCGATGGCGGCCAGCCAGCGCCGTTTGACGGGCGGCGAGTCGGCGCCGAAGCGGTTTTCGGCGAGCAGTGGCGGGGGAGGAGCGTTCAGATCGAGAACGGCGGCGGGCCGGACGCCGTGGGCGGGAAGTTGGGGCAGTAGTGGCAGCAGGGGATCGAGCGGGCGGAGCGAGGGAGGATCGCCGGGTTCGAAGGTATGGATGGCAATATCTGCGTCGCCGAAGCGGTCAGGCTTAAGGACGAGCAGGAGGGATCCTGGCAGGTTGAAAAGCCGGGTATGGAGTTGGGACTCGTCGATGCGGGGGTCGAGGCTGCCGCGGGTATGGGAGACGAACCAGCCGACGACGCGGAGATTGGCGAAGACGGGATCGGCCTGAACGGCCTCGAGTTGACAGGAGAGGGTGGCGACGTCGCGCTCAGAGAGCAGGAAGGAGGAGCCGCGAGAGTAGTCGCAGCGGACGGGACGCCACATCTGGACGGTGTAGAGACCGTCTCCGATGGTCCCAAGCAAGATGCCGCCGATTTCGATTCCGCCCTTACCCATGCCGTGGAGGGCACGGACGGACTCGGTGCGGAGCTCATCGAGGAGCGTGGGATCGAAGTGGATGGAAGGCGAGCCGGAAGAAGCGGTCCAGAGACGCGTGTGCGCGGATGCCTGCGATGCGGCGTCCGTGTTCTCCTCGATCCCCCGGCCTAGCAAAGCGGCTTCCTCCCTAAGGTTTGGCTGCGTTCCCGCAGCTCCTCAATTCACCCTAAAGTCCTGAATCCAAGCCGTCGACCGGGCATCCTTTCAAAGACAGACACGGCGTGGCGGCTCAACCTGTTATTGTACTGCTAACACCCATTGAATCCAGACCAATCCAAGCCGCGAACCTGCCCACCACCTGACGCATGAGACTCCTTTATTCGTTTACGACTGCCGCCGGGCTGGCGCTTGCATCGCTTCGGGCGCACAAGTTGAGGACTTTCCTCACCCTGTTGGGCGTGATTATCGGGGTTTTCAGCGTGGTGGTGGTGGGAGCGGCGATTGAGGGTTTGGGCGCGTATGCGGAGCAGACAACGGCGAAGGTGTTTGGCAGCGACAGTTTTCAGATCGGGCAACTGTTGCAGGTGGGGCAGATGTCGCGCCGGGAGCGACTGGAGAAGCTGCGCACGAACAAGCGGATCCGGGTGGAGGATTACGCCTATCTGAAACAGGTGTCGGGCCGGGAGATCCTGTACAGCCCGTACCGGCAGCGGGGCGAGGACATCAAACATGCGGGGGTGACGCTGGAGGCGTGCGCGGTGATCGGGGTGTCGTCGGAACTTGAGGAGATCCGTGATTTTGTGCTGACCGAAGGCCGGTTTTTCACGGCTGAGGAGGAGCGGACCAAAACGCCGGTGGCGATTATCGGAGAGGACGTGAGGACGGCGTTTTTCGCCGATGCGAGTCCGATCGGCAAGCAGATCAAGCTAGGCGGATACGATTTCCGGGTGGTGGGGTTGCAAGAAAAGATCGGGTCGGCGGGCGGGCAGTCACAGGACCGGGTGGCGTTTATCCCGGCGACGGTGTTTAACCGGATCTACGGGCCGGAGCGCTCTATGCTGATTTTTGCGCGGCCGAGGCCGGAGTCGGGACTGGTGTTGGAAGAGGCGCTGGACAGAGCGCGGGTGGCGTTGAGGGTGAGGTACAAGACGCGTCCGGGGGCGGTGGATAACTTCGACACGATAACGCCGGACTCGATCAGGGAGTTCATCAACCGGATTCTGGGTGTGATCGGGGCGGCGGTGGTACCGATCACCCTGATCAGCCTGGTGGTGGGCGGCATCGTGATCATGAACATCATGCTGGTGAGCGTGACCGAGAGGACGCGTGAGATTGGCATCCGCAAGTCACTGGGTGCGCGGCAAAGCGATCTGATGCTGCAGTTTCTGTTGGAGGCGGTGATGCTGTCGCTGCTGGGCGGCGGGATCGGGCTGGCCGGCGGCTGGGCGGTGGCGGCGGTGGCAACGGCGATTTCCGGGGTAACGCTGAAGGTAACGATGCCGTATGTCTTTCTGGCACTGGGGGTATCGAGCGTGGTGGGGATCGCGTCGGGGTGGTATCCGGCGTTGCGGGCGTCGCGGATGAACCCGGTGGATGCGCTGAGGTCGGAGTAAGGGACGGGGGAAGATGCGGCTGAATACGGGCGAGAACCTGAACATGGCGCTGGACGCGGTGCGAAGCCACCGTTTCCGCAGTGCGCTGACGATTCTGGGCATCGTGATCGGCATCACGACGGTGGTGACGGTGGGCAGCCTGACCTCGGGCGTCAGGCAGGGGATTGTGACGTTTTTCGAGGAGTTCGGACCGGATAATATCTTCCTGAACCGAGGCGACCGCGACCCTGGCGCGCCATACACGCTGAAGGAGTTGAAGCGGCGGCCGATCAGGCCCGAGTATGCCGCCTACATCAAGCAGACTGTCCGCTCGGTGGAGGACACCTCGGTGCAGTTATTTGTCCTGGCCGACCGTGCGGGGATCGTGTCGGCGAGGGTTCCAGGCTTTGAGACCGACAGCATCAACGTGTCGGGCTATAGCGCGAACTCGTTCGAGCTCCAGCCGAGGGAGTTGATGGCCGGACGGTTCTTCACGGCCGAGGAAGAGACGCGGGCGATGCGGATCTGCGTGATCGGTCCGGAGTTGAGCTCGGCGCTGTTCCCTGACGGACGGCCGCTGGGCCGGGAGATCACCGTGGCCGGGACGGGCTACACCGTGGTGGGTGTGCTGGCGAAGGCCAAAGGCGGATTTTTCGGGTCGTCAGGCTTCGACACGATCATGATGATTCCGCTGGCGACGGCGCGAATGCGGTTTCCGAACGAAGACCGGTTCATTATTGTCGCCAAGGCGCGGCCGGGGATGCGCGAGGACGCGCTCGAAGAGATCCGGCAACTGCTGCGCCGGTTGCGGAAGACGCCGCCGGGCGTGGACGACGATTTCAGCCTGTCGACGGCGGACCAGATCATCAAGAATCTGGATCAGATCCTGGGCATGGTGGTGGCGGTCTCAATCGCGCTGTCCAGCCTAGGGCTGCTGGTGGGCGGCATCGGGGTGATGAACATCATGCTGGTTTCGGTGACCGAACGGACCAAGGAGATCGGCATCAGGAAGGCGATGGGGGCGCGGCGCGGCGACATCGTGGTGCAGTTTTTGATGGAAGCGGTGATGTTGACGGCGTTGGGCGGGCTGATTGGTGTGGTGTTTTCTGTGCTGATCACGTTGCTGATCGGCAAGCTGGTGCCGGCGCTGCCGTCGACGGTGCCGGGGTGGGCGATCGTGTTGGGCTTTGGGGTGTCGGTGTCGATCGGGATCTTCTTTGGGGTGTGGCCAGCGACAAAGGCTGCACGGCTGGATCCGGTGGACGCGCTGCGTTACGAGTAGGCACGGGACCGCGGTCCCAGTACCGGCCGGGGCGAAGTACCGGGACGCAGAGGTGGTCTTCCTTCCATCTATCTCATTCAAAATAAACACAGAGAGCGACGGAAAGGACCCGACATGCCCGAGTTGTCCACGAATCCGATGAAGCGGATCTTCTGCTGTGTTTTGTTGCTGATGGCGGCGTTTGCCTGGACGGCGATGGCCGCCGGGGCACAGGATACCGGCAGGCCGGAGGCGGTGCGCGTGGCGATAGTGACCGACGGTTCGACCCGGGCCGAAGCTCTGTCGAAGACGCTGGAGGCGGCGCTGGCCGGTTTGCAGTTGGAATTGACGCCAGATGCCGGGCAGGCGAACTGGATCATCCGGTTGAGGCACGAGGAGGGGGCATCGCTGGAGATTGGCGCGTCCGCGGGCGACGGTGTGGAATTCGTGCGCGGATTGGCGGAGGAACTGGAACGGGCTTCGCCGGCGCTGAGGTCAGCAGCGCGGGCAGCGGCTTGCAAGGCTTGCCGGGGCGGCAATCAGGTGTCGCTGGGCTTGGGCGACGGGTTTGACGATCCGGCCGAGGAACTGCTGGCTGCAAACGCGATCCGCGAATCGTTGAAGACGGTGATGAGGCTGGCGGAGCGCGCCGCATCGACGCCTGCGTCGATCATTACGCCAGCGGGAGGTGCGACGCTGCTGGCGCCGAATGCCACGTTCGGCTGGAACGCCGGGACGGGCGTATCGCGGTTCTGGCTGTTTGTGGGCAACTGGTTGGGCGGAGATACGCTGTATTCGGCCGACCAGGGGACCAGTCTCACCGCCACGGTGCCGGGACTGCCGGCAGACGGGCGGAAAATCTACGTGCGATTGTGGTCGCTGATCGACGGGACGTGGGAGAGCCGGGATTTCGAATTCAGGGCGTATTCGGCCAGCGGCGGCGGACCGCAGAAGGCGCAGATCACGTCGCCTGCGCCGGGCGCGACTCTCACCGGGACGTCGGTGACCATTAACTGGACGCCGGGCGTGGCGGTGGCGCGGTACTGGCTGTTCGCCGGGCTGTGGGAGGGCGGCAACACTCTGACCTCGGCCGACGTGGGTACCAACCTGTCGGCGACGGTGGCTGGGCTGCCGGCATCGGGCCAGATGATCTACTTCCGGTTGTGGTCCTACGTCGACGGCTCGTGGCAGTCCGCTGACGCGGCGTATCAGGCGTCGGGCGCGTCGGGCCCGCCGGCCAAGGCGGCGATGACCAGTCCGGCAGCCGGGGCTGCGCTAGCGGGCAGCACGGCTACTTTTAGCTGGAATGCCGGGTCGGCGGTGACGCGATATTACCTGATGGCAGGGCTTTGGAAGGGCGGCAACACGCTGTTCAACCAGGACATGAACATGGCGCAGTCGGCCACGGTGACGGGCTTGCCGGTGGACGGCAGCAGGATCTATGTGCGGCTGTTCTCCTATATCGGCAATGCCTGGCAGTTCAGCGACTACGAGTACACGGCGTTTGAGCAGTCACCAGGTCCAGCGCAGAAGGCGGTGCTGACGTCGCCGGCGCCGGGTGCTGCGCTGGGCGGCACTTCGGCCACGTTCGTTTGGTCGGCGGGCAAGAAGGCGGAAGGCTACTACCTGTTCATTGGCGACTGGCAGGGCGGCAACTCGCGCTACAGTCAGTATTTCGAAGCCGGGACGACATCGGCCAGCGTGACGGGTCTGCCTGTGGACGGGCGGATGCTGTTCGTGCGGCTGTGGTCGTACATCAACGGGCAGTGGGAGCATAACGACTATCAGATGAGGGCGGCAGGGCAGTAGGAACTCAGTCCTTCGGAGTGTCTGACAGCGGCGGTTGGCTATGGTGCCGGTCGCCGTTTTTCTTGTTTAATAATTTTAATGTCGTAATGTAGAAATCTATGAATACATAGACGTGAATCGCGCGTCTGTAGATATGCAAGGCAGCAGTCGCAGCCGATGCGAGCAGCCCCGAGAAGCTCTTAACTGAGCCGAATTCCACATAAGACATTAGGAGACCAAAGATGATCCGTAATTTGAATCTGATGGCCCTCTGCCTGGGGGCCGCCGTGACCGCATTTGCCGTCGAACCGACCGTCCCGGCGACCGCTTCCAGCCAGCCGCTGAGCGCGCAGATCGCCAGCGAAGCCCGCTCGGCTCACAAACTGGCTTCGAACCTCATCGACAACCTGAAACAGAAGAATGCGACGATGACCAACCTGAGCGAGCCGGTGGCGGCAATTGAGAAGAATCTGTCCGAGATCAACCGCCTGGTTGCGGAGCTCGACGCCACGCGGGCGACGATGTCGCCGAAACAGATCGTCGAACTCGACAGGATACAGGTCTTGACCAAGACGATGCAGGTTTTCGTGGACAACAAGAAGGAGATGAGCGCAAGTGGCGCCGGGGACCGCTCGAGCCTGCGCGCTCAGGCACAGGCTGTGCGCCAGCGGGCGGCGATCATAGAGAAGTCGGCGTTGAAGATCGGCGGCTGAGCCGGCTGCAAGAGATTGACCTGACCGAACAGACCGAAAGCAGACCATGTACACTCACGGCGCTCGCCACGGCGGGCGCCGATTTTTTTGTGGAGGTGATTACATTGCGCGGGAGCGGATGCGTTCGCGGTCGACGAGTTCGTCGAACACGGCGAGGACCTTGCGGCGGAATTCATAGACGCGCTTGACGCTATCGCGGAATGCAGTATCGTAGCCGGGGTGGGAGAGCCATTTGTCGATCATGAGTCGGGGGATCTCGATGTCGCGGCGCAGCTTTTCAGCCGGTGCGCCACGCAGGAAGAGGCCATAGAACATGGCGGCTTCCTTGTGGATCGCCTCAGGGTCGTGGTCGTCACGGATCGAAATGGGCTCGAAGGCCAAGATAGAACCTCGAAGGGTGGCGAAAAGTCGAGTATAAACAGCCAGGGTGGTTTTGAGCAATAGACCGGGGTGCGTTATGGTCATTGGATGCGGCTGGGCGCCAAGCAGGTGCGGCGTGTTTGATAACCTCATAGCGATGCTTCGATTCCGGGTCAAGATAGGGCTTTTGGCTGCGGCGACGGCGCTGGCGGGCACGGCCCTGGTGAGTTTTCCGCAACTGGGTCTCCAACAGGACGGCAGCTACCTGATCCCTACAGGTCAGCGGTTGACGCCTGCGGGCCGGCACTTTGAAGTCAACGACCGTCCGCTGGGCATGGTGCTGTCGCCGGACGGCAAGCGCCTGGCCGTGGTGACGGGGTCGAATTTCGCACCGAGGGCGTTGCACATCCTGGACGCGGCCACCGGCGAGCGGATCTTCGATCAGCCGCTGGGCGACTCGTTTGCGGGGGTGGCTTTTTCGCCTGACGGGACGCGGGTGTATGCCGGTGGCGGCAGTTCCGACAAGATCTACTTCTTTGAGCAGACCGAAGCCGGGTATCGCGAGGCCGAGAGCGTCGTGATTCCAAAATCTGCGCCGAGCGGGCTGTCGATTTCAGCCGACGGGCGGCGGCTGTTTGTCGCACTGAACATGAAGCATGCGATGGCGGTGATCGACACATCGACGCGGGCGGTGGAAGAGATCCAGGTGGGGATGCATCCCTACACGACAGTGGCGACGCCTGACGGCAAGAAGGTTTACGTGTCGAACTGGGCAGGAAGGCGGGCGAGGCAAGGCGACGTGGCGGACGAGAATTTTGGCATCGTGGTGGATGCGCGAACCGGGATTCCGTCGACGGGTTCGGTCTCAGTGATTGACGTTGAGAAGTTGGAAGTGACCGCGGAAATCGAGACGGGGCTGCATCCTTCGGCGATGGCGCTGAGCGAGGACGGCAAGCGGCTGTATGTGGCCAACGCCAACAGCGACACGGTGTCGGTGATCGATACCACGACCGACAAGGTGCTGTATTCGATCAGCGTGAGGCCGGGGTTGAAGTCGCCGATCGGCAGCGCGCCGAACGCGCTGGCCATCAGCCGGGACGGTAAGACGCTGTTTGTGGCCAACGGGGCGAATAACGCGATTGGGGTGGTGGATCTCGACGGCCATCCGCCGCGGCTGAAGGGCTACATCCCGACGGGCTGGTATCCGACGGCCGTGGCGGCGGCGGGCGATGGATTGAAGCTGTGGGTGGCGAGCGGGTATGGGTTTGGGTCCATCAAGCCACTCACCGCGGGCAAGACGGGCCGCAGTTATCGCGACCGGCAGGGGGTGGTGTCGCTGGTAGACATCCCCGTCGTGGAGCGGTTGAAGTTGATGACGGCGCAGGTGCTGTCGAACAACCGCCTGGTGTCCAGCGGGGCAGGGGAGCGCAGCGCGCGCCACCCGGTGCCGATGGACGCCGGCGATGAGTCGCCCATCAAGCACGTCTTCTACATCATCAAAGAGAACCGCACCTACGACCAGGTGTTCGGCGATCTGACGCAGGGCAATGGCGATGCGTCGCTGGTGCAGTTCGGGCGCGAGGTGTCGCCGAACCATCACGCGCTGGCCGAGCAGTTCATCCTGCTCGACAACTTTTACACGCCGGCGGACCAGAGCGCGCTGGGCCACCGTTGGTGCACGCAAGGCTATGCCAGCGATTGGATCTTCAAATACGGCAACGGGCGCAACGATGCCAACCCGATGCTGTTCGCGCCCAGCGACTTCATCTGGGACTTGGCCAAGGCCGGCGGCGTCTCGGTGCGCAGTTTCGGCGAGCGCGGTACGAACACGTTCACGCCCGCCTCGGCGAGCTACATGGACATCTACAACGGCTGGAAGAGCGGGCAAATGACGGTTCAGATCAAGCCGAAGACGTTCATCGCCGGGCTGAAGGACATCTACCATCCTGAGTACCCGGCATTCGGCGGCAAGGTGCCGGACCAGTACCGCGCCGACATCTTCCTGAAGGAGTTTCGCGAGCATGTCCGCGAGGGCAACCTGCCGCAGTTGACCATCCTGCTGCTGCCGAACGACCACACCAACGGGACTTCGCCCGGACTGCCGACGCCGCGCTCGTCGGTGGCCGACAACGATCTGGCGCTGGGTCGCATCGTCGAGGCGATTTCGAAGAGCAGATACTGGCGCGAGTCGGCGATCTTCGTGGTCGAGGACGACGCGCAGAATGGCGTGGATCACGTGGCAGGGCATCGCACGATCGCGTTGATCATCAGCCCGTGGGTGAAGCGCAAGACGGTGGACAGCCGGTTCTACACGACGATCAACCTGTACCGCACGATGTTGCAGATCCTGGGGCTGCCGCCGCAGAACCAGTTCGATCTGGCCGCCGAGCCGATGTTCCAGGTGTTCACCGACCAGGCCGATACTGCGCCCTACACGGCGCTGCCGAACCGGATTCCACTGGATGAGTTGAACCCTCCGCTGAAGGCGCTCAAAGGCCAGCCGCTGGAGGACGCGCGGGCGTCGATGCGGATGAACTTCGGCGAACCCGACGCGGCGCCGGAAGAGATCCTGAACCGCGTCGTGTGGCGGTCGACAATGGGCGCGAAACGGCCGTATCCGGGGCACTGAAGCCAGCTGATGAGGACGCTCAGGAGAACTTGGTCTTCTTCCAGAGCACCCAGCCGCAAACGAACAGGAAGACGAGCGAGGCCAGCGACAGGATCATCATCCAGGGCGTGCTGACGGCGATCTGCTGAGGCGTGGCGCGGAGTCCGAGCCAGATGAACACGCCGATGGCGGCGGCGACGATGACGGCTTCCCACCAATGGCGTTTCAGCCCGGCGTCAGTGAATGCCTCCTCGCCTCGGACGGCCGCGGCGACGGTCTCCGAGTTCATGTTGTAGCGTGTGCATTCGCGGTCCATGGCGCGTTTCCAGGAGAGTTGTTCCGAGGGCGGAGCTTCGGCAAGGCTGATGGAGACTGCGCCGGCGATCATGATGAGCGATCCGCCGATGACGAGCATGCGGCCGTCCATGCCGAGCGCGGCCAGTTCGCCAAACACCAGCGCGCCCCAGGCGAGTCCCCAGAGCTGGTTGGTGTTTGAGAGCGGGATGCCGCGGCCGATGCCGATGTATTTCGCGGCGTACTGTTGGAACAGGTCGCCGAGCACCCAGCAGAAGCCACCGAGGAAGAGCCAGAACAGGGCGCCCTGGACCTTGCCGAGTTCGGTCCAGAGGTTCGCCAGGCCGCCGTGGAAGGCCGAGCCGAGGGCGATGGTGGTGCCGAGTTCGCCGAAGGTGAACACGGTGACGAATGACAGCGGGTTCATGCCACTGATGTAAGCCTTGCGGTAGGGGATGTACATGGTCCCCCACATGACGCCCGCGCCCAGGGCGGCGAGGATGCCGAGCGTGGCGTTGCTCGGGCCGGCGCCGGTGTGGTGCTGCGTAGCCCAGGCGAGCAGGCACGCACCGACGACGATGGCCGCGGCTCCGCCGAGGACTTTCATCCAGTCCTTTGTCGCCGAGCCACGGAGTTCGTTGAACAGCAGCCAGCCCCAGAACAGTCCGACCAGGCTGTTGGTGTTCCACAGCGGGAAGGCGATGGAGAGGCCAACGTCGCGGATGGCAAAAACGGTGAGCGTGTTGGCGACGGCCCACAACATGCCGGCGAGGATGGCCCAGATCATGAGGTGCGGCTTCTCCTTGAGGTCCATGAGGACGAAGCCGGTGCCTTTGAGGGCGACGGGTACGGTCCAGCGGGCAACGAAGACGCCGGCCACCATGCCGAGCGAAATGATGAAGGGCGAAAAACCCATGGTGACGAGCTTGGTGGGCGCTTCGGCGGCGCCAAGCCATGCGCCGGCGGCGAGTCCGCACATGACGCCGAGCTGGTGAAGCGAGCGCGGCGAATGGGCCTGGGCAGGGGTGTTGGTGTTCATGGGATCAGGAGAGGACCAGCAGCAAAGCGAATCCGGCGGCGAGGACGACGACAGGCACCCAGAAGTGCACGTCGGTAAGGATGGCGTTCAACGTGGAGCTTTTCAAAGTGGAGACTCTCCTTGGTAGATCCGATCCAGTCAGGTTATCCGATTTCTTCGAGGCGCACAGGGCGGCGTTCGTCGAACGACTTGCGGGCGGCCAGTCCCATGACCACCGGGATGCGTCCGTCGATGCCGGTGACCGGCGTGGGCTTGTCCTCGGCAACGGCCTGGACAAAGGCACGGACTTCGCGAGTGAAGCTCTCGGTGTAGCGGTCCATGAAGAAATTGAGAGGCAGGTCGCGGCGTACCGATTCGCCGGTGCTGATGGTGGCTTCGTTGGGGTAGCAGTTTGCCGTCGAGACGCTGCCCGCCGAGCCTAGGATTTCGGCGCGCTGGTCGTAGCCGTAGGCGGCCTGGCGGCAGTTGTCGATGGAGCCGATGACGCCGTTGCGGAATTTCAGTGTGATGAGCGCGGTGTCAAGATCGCCGGCTTCGCCGATAGCCGGGTCCACCATGACGCCGGCGGCCGTGTAGACCTCTTCGACTTCGTCGCCGATGAGGAAGCGGGCCATGTCGAAGTCGTGGATCGTCATGTCGAGGAACATGCCGCCGGAGACTTTGACGTAGGAGACCGGCGGCGGCGCCGGGTCGCGGCTGATGATGTGGAGCAGGCGCGGGGAGCCGATTTCGCCACTTTGAACCGCGGCGCGGACACGGGCGAAGTTGGGATCGAAGCGGCGGTTGAAACCGATCTGAAGCTTGACGCCGGCCTCGGCGACGGCGGCCAGCGCGGCGTCGATCTTGGCGAGGCTGTGGTCGATGGGCTTCTCGCAGAAGATGTGCTTGCGGGCACGGGCGGCGCGGATGGTGAGATCGGCGTGGGTGTCGGTGGACGAGCAGATGAGGACGGCGTCGATGTCGGGGTCGTCGAGTATCTGATCGACCGACGCGGCGACCACCGGAATGCCGCAGCGGGCGGCCACCTGCTCGGCGGCGTCCTGGTTCAAGTCTGTGATGGCGGCTGCGTTGGCCTCGGGTACGCGGAAGGCGATGGTCTCGGCATGGACCTTGCCGATGCGGCCGGCGCCGATGATGCCGATGTTGAGTCTGTTGTTGATCACTGCGTAGTTCCTCTTTAAGCCGGCTGGGTGAAGTTGGTCTCGATGGACGCGAGGTATTCGCGGTTGCGGCGGGCGCTTTCCTTGGGCGAGCCCATGCCGGGCAGGACATCCTGCTCGACGAGCATGTAGCCCTGGTAGTCCCACGCGGCGAGCCGCCGCAGCAGGCGCGGGAAGTCCACCGTGCCTTGGCCCAGTTCGCAGAACACGCCGTGGCGCAGAGCTTCGAAATAGTCCCAGTTGTTCGCGCGGGCCTGGGCGGCGACATCGGGCTGGCAGTCCTTCAGGTGGACATACCAGATGCGTTCGCGGAAGGCGTCCAGCGCCGCAACGGCATCGGCGCCGCCTGAGCCATAAGTGTAGTGGCCGGTGTCGAAGACCACGCCGAGCGCCTTGGGATCGGTGAGTTCGAGAAGGCGGGCGATTTCGTCGTGGGTTTCGACATAGCCGGCGCAATGGTGATGGAACACGGTGCGCAGGCCTGTCTCTTCGAGAACCGTGCGGGCGACGAGGTTTGCGCCCGCGGCGAACGTCTTCCATTCATCCGCCGCCAGGCCGTCTTCAGGAGTGATACGGCCTGCGCGCTGGGTGCGGTTCGGCACTGTGCCGTTGTTGTCGGCGAGGACGAGATAGGGCGCCGGGGATGTGGCCACGGCGGCCAGCAGGCGGGCGGTCTTGAGGGCATTGGCTGCGCCGGCGGCGTGGGCCGTTGGGTCCTTCATGGCGACGGGCACGAAGGCGCCGAGCATGGCCAGCGACCGCGAGCCGAGTTCGGCGCTGAGGGCTGCGGGGTCAGTGGGCATGTAGCCCCAATCGCCGAGTTCAGTGCCGGTGTAGCCGGTTTCAGCGAGTTCGTCGAGCATGCGGGCGAAGCCGATCTGCTCGCCGCCTGTGCCTTCGAATTCAAGGGTGCCCCATGAGCATGGAGCGTTGCCAACGAGGAATTTGGGCATGGATGGGGTCCTGGGGATTTAGAACTTGCGGCTCCAGTCGCGGGGCCAGCGTTCGACGATTACTTTTGTCTGCGTGTAGAATTCGACGCCGTGATCGGCCTGGGCATGGAGGTCGCCGAAGAAGCTTTCGCCCCAGCCGCTGAAGGGGAAGTAGGCCATGGGCGCGGCGACGCCGACATTGATGCCGACATTGCCCGCGCTGACCTCATAGCGGAAGCGGCGGGCGTTGGCGCCGTCGGTGGTGAAGATGCAGGCCATGTTGCCATAGGCGCGCGCGTTGACCAAGGCGATGGCCTCGTCGATGGTTGAGGCGTGCATCAGGCTGAGCACGGGTCCGAAGATTTCGGTGCCGGCGATTTCGCTGGTGGGCGGGACGGCGTCGAGGATCGTCGGGAAGACGAAGTAGCCGTCATGGTAGCCGGAGACGGTGCGGTTGCGTCCGTCGACCAAAACACGCGCGCCTTCATGCTCGCCTTTGGCGATGAGCGATTCGATGCGCGACTTCGATTCGGCCGAGATGACCGGGCCCATTTCGACGCCCGAGTCGAGGCCGTAGCCGACCTTGCGGTTTTGGGCGATGGCGGCCATCTGATCGGTGAGCGGGCCGCGCGCATCGCCGACCGTGATGGCGACCGAAGCCGCGAGGCAACGCTGGCCGGCGCAACCGAAGGCCGAGTCGGCGAGGATGCGGGTGGTCATGTCCATGTCGGCGTCGGGCATGATGACGACCGGGTTCTTGGCTCCGCCCTGGCACTGCGCGCGCTTGCCATTGGCCGAGGCGCGGCTGTAAATGTAGCGGGCCGTGGCCGTTGAACCGACGAAGCTGATAGCACGGACCTCGGGGTGGTCGAGCAGGGCGTTCACAGTGTCGCGGCCGCCGTGAACCATCTGGAGGACACCCTTCGGGAAGCCGGCCTTTTCGAGCAGTTCGAACATGCGGGCCGAAGTGACGGGTACGCGCTCGGACGGTTTGAGGATGAAGCAGTTGCCTGTGGCCACGGCGTAGGGCAGGAACCAGAACGGGATCATACCGGGGAAGTTGAATGGCGTGATCGCGGCCACAACGCCAAGCGGCTGGCGGATCATGTGCTCGTCGATGCCGGGGGCGATGTCCTCGTTGTTGCGGCCCTGCATGAGCGAAGGGATGCCGCAGGCCATCTCGACGTTTTCGATGGCGCGGCGCATCTCGCCGGTGGCCTCGCCGAGGGTTTTGCCGCATTCGTTGGTGATGGTGCGGGCAAGCGAATCGATGTTCTCTTCGAGAAGCATCTTGAGCTTGAACAGCGGCTGGATGCGCTCGCCGGCCGGGGTGCGGCGCCATGTGACGAACGCGGCGCTGGCGGCGTCCACCGCCTTGGCGACCTCGGCCGCCGGCGACAGCGGCACTTCGGCGAGCACGGCCGCCGAAGCAGGGTTGATCACATTGAGCGATTCAGTCGCGCTGGATGGCGCCCATGAGCCGTTGATGTAGTTTTGAAGACGTTCGGGCATCGGTTATTCCTCCTCCTCGAAGGGCGCGAGGTGGTAGCGTTCCAGTTTGCGCGCCTCAACATAGCTGGCCCGCGCCTGGCGGACCTCCTCAATCTCCGAAACCTCGGCCACGGCGACGTCCCACCACGATTCATACCCTGGCACGCCGACGCCGGGCTGCGTCTCGACGACAACCACCGTTATGCGATCGGTTGTCTTTGCTTCGGCCAGCGCGGCCTTTAGTTCGGCAAGCGACGTGGCTTTGATGGTGTGCGCGCCGAGGCTGCGGGTGTTGGCGGCGAAGTCGACTTCCAGGAAGCCGCCATCGAGTTTGCCGGACTCGGCGGAACGTTCGCGGTAGCTCGTCCCGAAGCCGCCCATGCCGAGCGAACGGCTCAGGCCACCGATGCTGGCGAAGCCCTTGTTGTCGACCAGGACGATGATGACCTTGATGTGTTCCTGGATGGCTGTGACGATCTCGGACGGAGCCATGAGATACGTTCCGTCGCCGAGGAAGACATAGACTTCGCGGCTGGGGTCGGCGAGCTTTGCGCCGAGCGCGGCGGGGATCTCGTAACCCATAGTCGAGTAGCCGTATTCGAGGTGGTAGCCGTTCGGCGAGCGCGTGGGCCAAAGCTTATGCAGATCGCCGGGATGGCTGCCGGCGGCTGATAACAGGATGTCGCGCTCACCTGAGGCTTCGTACATTGCGCCGATCACTTCGCTCTGCGCGGGCTTGGGCTCGGTGTTGAGATTGAACAGGCGAGCGACTTCGGCATCCCATTGCCTGCGGAGTTCAGCGACCTCGGCGGCGTATTCGCCACTGACGCTATGGCCGTTCAGGGCAGGGCAGAGGGCGTCGAGCGCGGCGCGGGCGTCGGCCACGACGGGGATAGCCGAGACCTTGTAGGCGTCGAACTCGGTGGTGTTGATGTTGACGAATCGCACGTCCGGATTCTGAAAAGCCGTCATCGACGCGGAGGTGAAATCGGAGTAGCGAGTGCCGACGCCGATGATGAGATCGGCTTCGCGGGCCAAGCGGTTGGCGGCAAGCGTGCCGGTGGCGCCGACGGCGCCGACGCACTGCGGATGGTCGAAGGGCAGGGAACCCTTGCCGGCCTGGGTTTCAGCGACGGGAATACCGGTCTGGGTGGCGAAGGTTGAGAGCGCGTCAGAGGCTTCGCTGAAAAGCACGCCTCCGCCGGCGATGATCAACGGTTTCGTGCTCTTCGAAATCGACTTCACCGCGCGCTCGAACGAGACCGTATCGGGCTCGGGCCGCCGGATGAGCCACACGCGCGGCAGGAAGAGCTCCTCGGGATAGTCGTAGGCTTCGGCCTGGACGTCCTGCGGCAGGGCGAGCGTGACGGCGCCGCATTCAGACGGCGAGGTCAGCACGCGCATGACTTCGGGCAGCGACGTGATAATCTGCTCGGGGCGGTAGATGCGGTCCCAGTAGCGGGAGACGGGCTTGAAACAGTCGTTCACGCCGATGTCCTGCGTCGATGGCGATTCGAGTTGCTGCAGGACGGGCGCGACGTTGCGGCGGGCGAAGATGTCGCCGGGCAGCAGCAGGACGGGCAGGCGGTTGATGGTGGCCATGGCCGCGCCTGTGATCATGTTGGTCGCGCCGGGTCCGATGGACGATGTGCAAACGAAGGTCTTCAGGCGATTGCTGGCCTTGGCGTGGCCGGCAGCCATGTGGACAGCCGACTGCTCGTTGCGGACAAGCACGTAAGGGAAGTCGGGATTCTCAAGCAGCGCCTGGCCGATGCCCGCGACGTTGCCGTGGCCGAAGATACCGAGCACGCCGGAAAAGAACTGGTTCTGGCGGCCGTCGCGTTCGACGTACTGATTCTTGAGGAAGGCGATGATGGCCTGAGCGGTGGTCAATCGAATGGTTGAGGGCATGATGGTGGGTACCTCGATTGTTTCTATTTGTCGGGGTCGGGCAGCATGATGTCGCGGACCGCGCCGACCAGTTCGTGATAGGAGCCGATGAAGTTGCGCAAAGTGCGCACGGTTGCGCCGAAGGTATCGAACTCGTCGATGCTCATTCCGCCTTCGTCGTAGGCGCGGCGGAAGTCGGCGAACTTGCGGTAGATCTCTTCGACCACCGCCGGGTCAACAGGTTCATCCTGAGTGAGGCGGACTTCGATGTCCGACGCGTTATAGAGCCGCTGCCAGGCGTAAGGGATGGTGTGGATGAGGTCGCCGCCGACCAGCGCCGACCAGTGCATGTGATGGCGGTAAGCGGCCACAAGCAGCCGGGCGCGGTAGCCGCGTTGCTGGAAGATGGGGTAGGCCTTCTTCATGACGGCGATGCCGGCCCAGTCCAGATGGCCTGGC
Source organism: Bryobacteraceae bacterium (assembly GCA_014860455.1). Taxonomy (GTDB): domain Bacteria; phylum Acidobacteriota; class Terriglobia; order Bryobacterales; family Bryobacteraceae; genus PNKE01. Next base: position 16,140 of record JACZJQ010000299.1, read on the forward strand.
GTGAGGGTGATGCCCTGTTTCTTGGCAATGACTTTCAGCCAGTCGTCGAGGCGGCCGATCATGATGGTGCAGACCGGCGTCAGGCCTTCGTTCGGCAGTCCGGCGGCGGTGCGGCGGTCGAGTCCACGCTCGACGGCTTCGGCGACGGCGATGGACTGGGGCAGCGTGAAATTGACCGTTGCATTGATGTTGATGCCGCGGAACGTGGCCTCCTCGATGGCCACGATACCTGCCTTGGTGACCGGGATTTTCACCTGGATGTTCGGCGCCAGGGCATTGAAGTGGTCGGCGTGGGCGAGGATGGCTTCGGGATTGCGGTAGAACTGCGGATTGGTCTGCATCGAGATGCGGCCCTTGCGGCCGTTCTCGCGCTCGAAGACGGGGCTGAGCAGTTTCGCGGCCTGGACGCCCATCTCGTCGATGAGTTTCCAACAGACCTTGGTCTCGTCCCAGGAGGAGTTTTCGGCGGCGATGCGGGCGATGACTTCGCGCCAGACGGGGAACTCGCGCTTGACGACATCAAGCACGATGGTGGGATTTGACGTGGCGCCGACGGCGCCGTTTTCGATGGCATAGCTGAGTTCAGAGGCCGAGCAGGAGTCGTTCCAATAGTCGGTTTTGCCGATCAGTGTGGTTTGTTTCAGACGGCTTGGAGTGGTTTCGCTCATGTTGATTTCTTGCTCCTGGCGCGCGGGGGCGCTATTTCACCAATGGCAGGCGCGGGTCGCGGTCCTTCCATTCAGAGCGGACCCAGGCGTAATCGGGGTCGTCGGCGGCGGCCATGGAATGGGCCGAGCCAGCCAACGCATTCAAGTAGTAAACGTCGTAGCCGTGCGCGGCCACGACGGGGTGGTAGCCCTCGGGGATGAGGACCATCTCCCCGTCGTGGACCGTGACGGTTTCATCCAGCGACCGGTCGGGGGTGTAGACGCGCTGGATGGCATAGCCCTCGGGCCGGTTGACGCGGTAGTAGTAGATCTCCTCCAGATCCACCTCCGCCGGCGGATTGTGCACGTCGTGCTTGTGCGGCGGATAGCTCGACCAGTTGCCTCCGGGCGTATAGACTTCGCAGATCAGGATCCGATGGGCGGCAAAGCCGGGGCGGATCAAGTGGTTGATCTGGCGGGTGGCGTTGCCGCCGCCGCGGATCTCGACGACAACATCATCCGGCGTGACGAGTTGGGCGGGGTGGCTGTGTGCGGCCTTGCAGTAGCAGAGCGCGACGTCGCAGTCAGTCGTCGCGGTGATGGTGAACTCCGTCCCGATGGGCAGATAGAGGGTATGCGGCAGGCCGGAGAAGACATCGGCGCGTCCGCCCACCTGCTCAAAGTTGCCGGCGGAGGAGGCCACCGAGCAGACGCCGCCAAGCATGACGATGGCGAGTTCGTTCGCGCCGCTGGCGCCGCTGAGGCGCGCGCCGGAGGCGAGTTTGCTGTTCTGGAACGACAGGTACTCGTAGCCGAAGTCGCCGGGGCGGTCTGTGAATCGGTCGGGTTTGACGAGGAGTTTGCTCATGGTTGTTCTCTTGGGGGCGCGGTTGAGGCGCGCACGACGAGTTGGCCGGGCACGATGATGTTCTGCTGGGAAATGACGCCGGAGAGGATGGCGATGAGCGTCTGCATGGCCATGCGGCCCATCTCGTGCATCGGCTGGCGGATGGTGGTCAGCGGCGGATTCAGGTACTGGCTGATATGAAGGTCGTCGAAGCCGACGATCGAGATGTCACCGGGGATGCTGAAGCCGGCGCCATGGATTCTGTGCATTGCACCGAGCGCCGACATGTCGTTATAGCAGACCACGGCGGTGGGCCGCAGGGGCATGGTGAGGAGCTTGCTCATGGCGGTGATGGCGCCCTCGGCCTTGCCGTCACCGTGGACGATGTAATGGCGGTTGTAGGGGATTTCGGCCTGGGCCAGCGCCTCGCGGTAGCCGGAGAGCCTCTCCGTGTCGGATTGGCGGCCGAACTCGTCGCCGAGGAATGCGATGCGGCGGTGGCCGAGTTCGATGAGGTGGGCGGTGACGTCGTAGGCGCCCTGGGTGCTGTCGATGACGACAGAGTAAGCGAACTCGCTGGGGTGCTGGTTGTTGAGCAGGACGATGGGCACCTGGCGGCGCGAAAGCACCGGCACATAGAGCGCGCCGACGCGAGAGGATGTGACCACGATGCCGTCGACGCGGCGCTCGTCGAACGACTGCACGACGCGGACTTCCTGTTCCGGGTCGGCGTTCGAGTTGGCGAGGAAGACGGAGAAGCCGTGTGCGGCGGCGATCTCTTCGATGCCGCCGACGACGCCGGCGACGAAGGGATCGGAGATGGTGGTGACGACAACGCCGATCGTGAAGCTGCGCTGGGTAACAAGGCTGCGGGCGGCGGCACTGGGACGGTAGCCGTGCTTGCGGGCGAGTTGGCGGATGCGTTCGGCGGTTTCAGCATTGACCAGCGGATGGTTGTGCAGGGCGCGCGATACTGTGGAGTGGCTGACTTTGGCCAGTCGCGCGATGTCCTTGATGGATGCGGGCTTGGCTGGGAGCTTGAAATCGGCGGGGCCACTCATCGGCGGGTTCTCCCATCAGGGCTGGGACGCGGCTGCCGGACGGGCGGAATCCTGGATTCCGGCGATTGAGCCGGACGGGGATTCAGTATCTGCGGATAGGCGGTCACGGCCGTTATCAGGCGATTGCAAACGTGTGCATCGCTTGATGAAAGCGTATGCCAAACCAGCACGGCCTGTCAACGGCAGGCCGCGGGATCAGAGTATCCGGCTATTTCGCAAACGGGCGGGCGGCTAACCGAGCCGGCCTATTTTGGGATGAGAGACAGGACCCCAGGCGACGGGTTGGGGATGACGTGGGCGGCGATGAGTTTGCCTAGTCCGTCCACCTTGGCTTTGGCTGCGTCGATGGCGGCCGAGACGGCGGCGACGTCACCCTTGATGAGGACCGTGATGTAGCCGCCGCCGAGTTTCTCGCGCGCCAGCACTTCCACCGAGGCGGTCTTCAGGGCCGTGTCGATGGCCTCGAATACGGCCGTGAAACCCTGGGTCTCGATCAGGCCGACGGCGAAATCATTGTTCTGCATGGACACGGTTCTCCCTTTTCCTTTTGGCTTGGCCGGTGCGGACGGCACGTGAATGGTGCCTTGATTGAACAGCGGGTTGTAGTCGGGCGGCGGATTGAAGGCCAGTTCGGCGCCGGGCGCGGGCGACGGGATGACATCGATAATGCAGGCCACCTGCATCTGACGCGCGATCAGTTCGGCCGATTCAGCCGCCGCGCGGGCATCACCCAGCGAACCGATCATCTTCAGGCACACGCCCGGCTGGTCGTTGAGCTCCGCCTGGAGAACCCGCACGCTGGCGGTCTTCTCCATGGCATCGAGGATGACCATCCCCGGCGACCATCCGCCGACCTCGACGAAGACTAACGAGTCTTCCACAGGCTACCCTTGCGTTCGAGTTCGTTCATCACATCGAAGACGATGGATTCGAGGTCACCTCGGCCGATCGACTTCGGGGCGCACCCGCCCGGCGGCGGCGCGGCCAAATCGTTCGACGACAACATGCACTGCAGGATATTGGCGAGAGACTCCTTGTAGGTCTCCTGTTTCGCCGTCAGCGGCTGGCGGCCGTGACCCATGCGGAAGCCGCGAAGTTCAGCGCCCATGCGGAAGCCGTCGGGGAATTCGTAGAGGTTCAGCATGTGGTCGAACAGTTCCTGAATGCGGAACTGCAGGACCATGGCCTCTTCGTAACGGCCGGCGCGGTTCAGGTCGTAGAGCTTGCGCGTCAGTTCCGGCACGACGTTAGAACTGGCGTTGGTGCCGCCGTCGCAGCCGGTGATCATCATCGGCGTCAGCACGACGTCCCAGCCGGTGAGGAACGAAAATTCGGTCCGCACGGGGCGGATGGCGGCGATCATGCGCATCATGAAGGCGACATCGCCTGAGGAGTCCTTGATGCCGACGATGCGCGGGAACTCGGATGCCAGGCGCGTGATCGTGCCCAGGTCGATCGGGCTGGCAAACAGCGGGATGTTATAGAGCGTGACGTCGATGGGCGAGTTCTGCGCGATCTCGGCGAAGTAGGCGTAGACCGAATCCGGCGCCAGGCGGTAGTAGATCGGCGAGACGATGGCCACGGCGCGCGCGCCGTATTCGTAGTAGGCCTCGCAGGCCTTGATGGTCTCGCGGGTGTTGGCTTCGGCGGCGCCGGCAAGGACGGGCACACGGCCCTTGGCCTCCTCGCAAGTGATCTTGGCGATGCGGCGGCGCTCCTCGGCGGTAAGGCGGGTGAACTCGCCGGTCGATCCGTTCGGGTAAAGGCCGTGGACGCCGGAGTCAATCAGCCAGTTCAGAAACCGGCGGTACTCGGGTTCGTTGACCTGCCCTTTGGCGTCGAGCGGGACGAGGGTCGGCGTGAGGATTCCCTGGATTTTGTCGGCCATGGCTGATTACGGCTGCTCGGGCGCTTTCCCGATCATGATACTGAAGTTGGACGAGCCGCGGTGCGGCTCAGCGCAGCTTGAGGGAGGCGGATACTCAGGGCGCCGGGCTTCCGGACTCAGGCAACAGTTCGAGGACGGCGAACAACGGCCGGTGGTCGCTGGCCACCGGTTCGTCGAGGACGCGGGTTTCAACCACCCGCCATCGCGAGGCCGGGCGGACAAAGATGTAATCGATCTGCCGTCGCGGGTTTGCCGACGGCGAAGTGAGCAGCGGTTGCGCGCCCTGGGCGAGATTCCAATCCTTCAGCAGCGCCTCGATGGGCTTCGACCCAGGTACGGCATTCATATCGCCGGCCAGGACCATCGGCCTGCCGGCGGGCCTGCCCGCAATGGACTCCTTGATCCGCGCCGCGGCCGCCAGACGGTCCGGTTCATTCAGGTCCAGATGCGTCGCCAGGAAGTCGAAAGCCGCTCCCGACGCTGCGGGCAGGGGATCGAACATGGCCTGGATCACGCCGCGCGGTTCCTTGCCGGGCAGGGCATGATTGACGAACCCGTTCACCGGCAACCGCGACAACACGGCATTGCCATAGAGCCCGCCCTGGTGCGGAATCGTCCTCCCATAGACGGGCTGCATCCCGGTCAGCTTGGCGAGTTCCAGCAACTGGTCCACGCCCCCGGAACGCTGGGTCCGGATATCGACCTCCTGTAGCGCGACTACATCGGGATTGACGGATCTAATGATGGCGGCGATGCGCGGCAAATCGATCTTGCCGTCGAGGCCTTCGGCGTGGTGGATGTTGTAGCTGAGCACCCGGACGGTCTGCTGCGCCAGCGCAGGAAGACACAGGGCGGCAAACAGGGCCAGTAATCTCATGCGGGCTCCACCGGGCTACTTCTTCGCCGCGGGCTTGGCAGCGGCCTTCACACCGCCGCCCTTTTTGTATGCGGTGACGGTGATTTCGATCTTCGCCGGTCCCACCAGTTTCGCGATGCCGACTGTTGTGCGCGCCGGGCGCGGTTCGGGGAAGTACTTCATGTAGACGGCGTTCATGCGCTGGAAAAGCTCGATGTCGGTGAGGTAGACCTGAACGGCGACGGCATCGTCGAAGCTGTAGCCGGCCTCCTTGAGGATGGCACCGACGTTGTCGAGGGTGTACTTCACCTCGTCCTCGAACGAACCGGGGTAGTTGTTGGTGCCAGGGATCCGGCCCACTTGACCCGCGACATAGAGTGTGTCGCCGGCGATGATGCCGGGGGTATAGGGTCCGCCTATGGCGACCCCGGCCGGGACCACCGCTTTCTTGTCCGCGGCGCTCAGATTGGCGGCCAGCACCAGGGCCAGAGTGCAGAGAGTCGTGCTTGGAAAGTGCATGAACGTCATTCTAGCTGAGGCCTTAGTACCAAGGGGGAGATCCCTTGGTACCAGTGATTTCACAACCTCAGTGCTATTGGCATGCCTCGGCGGGTCGCGCAGAATCGAGATGTAGGCAGAACATATGAAGTACCACTTCCAGGACGGACCAGATTTTAGATTCGAAGCCGCTTTCGCCGGTGAGCGAAGAGCGACTGACCGCTTTCCCATCGAACGGGAAATGCGCTACAAGGTGGTAAGCAAGCGAAGCGGGAATGAAGCCGGCGCCGGACAGACGGTGAATTTCTCGAGCGGCGGCGTTATGTTCTCGACCGAGCAGATGCTGATTCCGGGCAAGAAGATCGAACTGGCCATCAGTTGGCCGGCCCAACTGGACTCGAAGTGTTCATTGAAGCTGCTGGCGCGCGGCCGGATCGTGCGTTGCGAGAACAGCAAGGCCGCGGTCGAGATCCAGCAATACGAGTTCCGTACCCTGGGCGCACACGGATTGGCCCTCTAGGGCAAGGTTTTTCGGTTTAACTCCTACTCCAACTGAAACTTGTTGACTTTCAACGGGCCCCGGCTTGAAACCGGGGCCGTTCTGTATCCTGCGCTCAATCCCTATTCGACCATTCACCTTTCGCTCTCGATGCTGTAAACTCTCGACATGAGAAGCGCGAGAAGCCGGCGCATGGAGCCTGACCGGATGGATTCCGGAGCGGTTCACCCGGTTTCCGCACCTTACTTTGCTAGGGGCGGGATGCCGATTGTGAGACACTGGGACGCCAGCAGGAACACACCCCGAATCAGCCAGGAGACTCGAACAGATGGCTTTCAAAACATGGTCCACCGCATTTGACGAAGGCGGATCGATACCGCTGCGCAACAGTAAGGAGGGTGAGAACGTGGCGCCCGCCATCGAATGGTCGGGGCCGCCTTCGGGAACGCGCAGCTACGCGCTGTTGTGTGAGGACCCGGATGCCCCGTCCGGCAACTTCACTCACTGGATGGTGTGGGACATTCCTGGAGACTGCCTGGCAATTCCCGAGGGATTCGAGCCCGGCAAACTCGGCATCACCGGGACCAATGACTTCGGCGATGAGGGCTACGGCGGCCCACTGCCACCCTCGGGACACGGTCCGCATCGCTACATCTTCAAGGTGTACGCCTTGGACATGAAGCGGATCCCGCTCATGCACGGCGCCCGGCGCAACGACTTCGAACGCGCCCTCTGGGGGCACGTCATCGAAGAGACCAGCGTGATGGGTAAGTACGAGCGGGCCTGATCCCGCGGCGCGTGGTCCAGGCCCTGTTTCTGCGGCTCCAGGCTTACTGCTGGGAGCGTTTCTTCTCGTAGGCTTTGTAGGTTTCGGCGTAAGCTTCATAGCCCGGCCGTTTCATCAACCCGAAGGTGAATACCTTGCCCTGTTCGACGCCCGGCTGATCGAAGGCGTCGATGCCCATCAACTCGCCCATGAACGCCGTCTGGAATTCGAGCATCTGAATGAACGCGCCCAGATGAGACGCGTCGATGCGATCCAGCGTATAGGTACAGTTCGGGCGGCTGGCCGCGGTGAGGGCGGCGGCGGTGGCATTGCGTTCGGCGTCGATCAGTTTGCCTAGCGACTGTCCGGCCAGATAGTCGAAGCTCTCGTAACCGGTCCTGGCCTTCGGAATCGGACCCGGCGTGTTCCAGCGTTTCGTCGCCCAGAAGGTGAATACCTTGTCGTTAGGCCCTTCCATATAGAGCTGCACCTGCGAATGCTGATCGGTGGCGCCGAGCGCGGCCACCGGTGTCTGACCGGCGTGGATGGTCTTGCCCTTACGATTGTTTGCCTTGCCTAGCGACTCCGCCCAGAGCTGGCGGAACCAGAATGCCAGGCCCCAAAGGCGGTTGGAATACGGGAAGGCGACCTGAATCGACTTCTTCCGCAGCGACAGCAGCAGATGGTGGTAGAGCGCCGACCTCAGGGCCACGTTCGTCGACAGGTCGGCGGCCCAGGATTGCTGTGTCATCGAAGCCGCGCCGCGGCAGATGGCCTTGATGTCGAGCCCGGCCAGGGCGGCCGGTACAAGCCCGACTGCGGAGAGCACAGAGAACCGCCCGCCGACGTTTTCAGGAATGTGGAACGTCGCAAGGTTGTTCGCCGTCGCGAACGCCTTGAGGTCGCCCCGGCCTTCGCTGGTCACGGCGATGGTTCGCGCCGAGGACTTCTTTGCACCCAGTGCGCGCTTCATCCATTCGTCGACCACCAGGAATGTGGCCATCGTCTCCGCCGTTGAACCAGACTTGGCGATCGGAACGACGACGGTCCTGGCCGGATTCATCGACGCCAGCGCCTGCTGCATGAACTCGGGATCGACGTTGTCCAGAATCACCAGCCGCGGGTTCCCCGGCGTGTGCGCCGCCTGCACAGGGTGCGGACCTCGCAGGCCGCAGTCGAGCGCCCACGCGCCAAGCGCCGAACCGCCAATGCCAGCGACGCAGACCGTGTCGTAGGTCCCCTTCATCGACGCCGCGCAGGCCAGGATGTCGCGTTGAATGGCGATCTGGGAGGGCAGGGAGGGGAAGCCGTACCGGCCCTGATCATAGCTCTTGCGGAATCTCTCCAGGGCGTCCAGCGCCTTCGGTTGCGCGGCCTGGATTTCAGAAAGATCGAGCCCGTGCTTCGGGCCTACCATGGATGAGTTGAGGTTGATGGAATCGAATTGGATAGACATGATTGTTCGCTTGAACCGGTTGGCTCAAGAAACAAGCATATCGTGTCAGGCCGATGGCGGGCCGAAACCGTAGCACGACTGAGAGGCGTAGTCGTGCCAACCGAGGCCGTTGCGGTCGATGAAGGGATAGAGGACGCCGAGGCCTAGGGAAAAGAAACCGAGCCATCCGACAAGGACGCGGATCATTCGCTGGGCGACACCGGGGCGGCGGTGGTTGAATCCGATCAGGTCCACCCCAACGGCCTGCAGCCCTGGCGTCACCTGTCCGAACATCGCCCAAAGGGCTTTGTAGAGGAACGACAGGACCAACGCGGTGATGCCCACCGCGGGCAGGTAGTCCATGTCCGGCCTCACACCGACGAACGAAATCAACGCCTGTCTGCCGGCCAGCGCCGCGATCACGGTGAACAGCAGCACGATGGCGGCGTCGGTCATGGTGGCCGCCAGCAGGACGGGCCAGGGAGCGCGGCCGCCTTCGAAGTCGGTGGCTTTGCTGAGTGCGTTGTTCGGAATCGGGGCGGCGAAGTCGAAGGCGGCTTGAAGATCTGAAACCGTTTTACCTTGCGCCGGCCTGCGCTTCAGTTCCGCGAACGCCTGAGACGGCCGGGACTTCGTCCGGATCGGCGCGTAGGCTTCCATGCGGGCAACGCCGCCGGGTTCTCCCGGCAGCAGGCTCATCTGGCGGACAGGCCGGGCCGCCTGCTGCATTGCCCCGCCGCCGCCGGAGTGGGATCGAAGCCTCGGCGCGGGAGCGGCCTGGGGCGCCGGAGCCTCCCTGGGAATCGCCGCCGTGGTGATCACGCGCTCCGCCGGCGCTGAGGACCGCGGGTCAAGTCGCGTCCGGCAACGTGCGCACCGGTATGCGCTGTCGTGATTCTGTTGTCCGCAATAGTCGCAGTACATCCGGAAACTCACTCCTGTCGGCGCCACTGTTTCACGCCGTTGAAAACTGCGGTTGATCGCGCTTCTCGGACCGTGCTAGGTTGAGGCTTTGAAGAGGCCTCCCCTGACCAAAGTCCTGGACCATCCACTCTTAAGTAACATAACCTCCAAGAAATGTCACGACATTTCTTTTGGCATCTGTTACTTGGGGCTTCTCGTTCGACTTCTTCTTGCGCCGGCCATGGCCGTGCCCGCAACCGCGCAAGAGAGCGCGCCGCCCGGCGAATACGTCGTCAAGGCGATCGTCAAGGACGTGAAGGGCTCGAAGTACAACCTGCGAGGATCGGCTTCAATCGAGTCCGAGGAGATGTTTCTCGAAGCCGACGAGATCGACTACGACTCCGAGACCGGCCTTGCCGAAGCCCGCGGGCACGTTCACTTTCTCAACAAACTGCGCCGCGAGGAGATGTGGGCCGGGCGCGTCGATTATGACCTGAAACGCCAGCAGGGCACGTTTTACGAGGTCCGCGGCTCGGCCCCAGGCAAGATCGATCCGCGCCCTGGCATCCTCACCACCGGCAACCCATTCCTGTTCCGTGGCAAGTGGGCGGAGCGCTTCCAGAACCGCTACATCCTCCACGATGGCGAGATCACCAACTGCACTTATCCAAACCCATCCTGGGTGCTCGCCGCGCCGAAATTCGACATCATCCCAGGCGACCGCGCATTGGCCTACAGGGCGGTCCTGCGAGTGCAGAAGATCCCGTTGCTGTTCGCGCCCGTATTCTATAAGGACCTTTCTTCTCAAGCGCGTAGAAGCGGTTTCCTCACCCCCAGCATCGGTAATTCCAGCCGCCGAGGCCAAATGGCCGGACTCGGCTACTACTGGGCCATCAACCGCAGCTTCGACCTCCAATACCGCGCACAGTACTTCACTCTCCGCGGCCTCGCCCATACCGCCGACTTCCGCGGCAAGCCCACCCGCAACTCCGACTTCGACTTCTACATCTACGGCGTCGACGACAAAGGCATCAAGCAGGACGACGGCACCCGCCGAAAAGAGGGCGGCTACATCATCAGCGCCACCGGCGTGGTCGATTGGGGCAAAGGCTTCCAGTCGCGCGCCTTCATCAACTACTTGAGCAATTTTTCGTTTCGACAGGCGTTTACAGAGTCTTTCAACGAAGCCGTCTTCTCCGAAGTCAACAGCATGTTCTACACGACGAAGAACTGGTCGTCGTTCCACTTCAACGGCATCTTCACCGAGCAGGAGAACTTTCAACTCGACCAACGTAACAGCAAGATCTCCATCCGCAAACTGCCTCAATTTGAGTTCAACAGCCGTGAGCGTGAGATCCGCAAATCGCTGCCCGTCTGGATCTCCTGGGGATCGAGTTTTGGACTCGTCCGGCGCACACAGGGGCTCTTCCAAACCCGCCAGTTCGTTCAGCGCTCCGATGTCGAACCGCGCATCTCAACCGCGTTGCGCTGGAAGGAGTTCCACCTCTCGCCTTACGTTTCGATCAGAAACACCAACTACGGCTCAAGTTTCGTGAATGGAATGGTTACGGGACAAAACTTGAACCGTTTGACGAAGGAGTGGGGCGCTGAGTTCACCCTGCCCACCCTCTCCCGCGTCTACAGCGCCCCGCGCTGGATGGGCAAGCAGGTGAAACACTCCATCGAGCCGCGCGCCTCGTTCCGCTCGCTATCCGGCGTCAGCGATTTCGACCGTTTCATCCGCTACGACGAGATGGAGCTTCTCGTCAACACCACCGAACTTGACGTCACCGTCGCCAACCGGCTCTGGGCCAAGGACAGAAACGGCCAGATCTTCGACTTCGTGAACTGGGAAGTCTCTCAGCGACGCTTCTTCGACCGCGACTTCGGCGGCGCGTTGAGGCCGAACTTCCGCAACGTGTTTCAGTCCACCACCCAGATGTCGGCCTACACGTTCCTGGACCAGGCGAGAGGCTACAGCCCCGTCGTCTCGGTCCTGCGCGGACAACCGCGGCCCGGCTTCGGTTTCGAATGGCGCACCGACTACGACCCGCTGCGCGGCAAACTCGTCAACACCAGCTTCAGCGCCGACGCCCGGCTCCAGAACTACTTCCTTTCCGTCGGCCACAATCGCATCGCCTGCGTTCCGCTGGCCACCCCGTTGAATGGCGGCGCAAGTCCATGCGAGGGCACGCCTCAGGCCGGCACCGTCCTGTCGCCGCCCAGCAATCAGATTCGCGGCATGGTCGGCATCGGCCAGGAAAGCAAGCGCGGTTGGAACATGGGTTTCATGGCCATCTACGACTACCGCACCAGCGTCATGCAGTTCGCCAACACCCAGATTACCTACAACACCAGTTGCTGCGCCTACAGCGTCCAGTACCGCCGCTTCGCCTTCGGCAATAGAAACGAGAATCAGTTCCGCGCCGCCTTCGTCATCGCCAACATCGGCAGCTTCGGCACCCTCCGCCGCCAGGAACGCCTGTTCTGATTCTCAGCGCCGCCCGATCTTCTTCCTCACGTCGGGCCAGAATTCTGCAAATGCGTTGCCCGCCATCTGTCCCAGAAAACCAAACGAAATCCGCTTCGCCGTCTCGCCCGCCCCCACCTCGCTCTGCACTCGCCACAAGTTCGACAACGAATTGTTGCCCACATTGCCGGCCAGCCGCGCCCACGCGAACCGCGCCTCGCCGTCTCTGTAGCGCGTAACGAACGTATGGCCGATGATCCGTTTCACCCGCGCGCCGAACTCCGGCCCGCCGTGCCGCGCATACCGCGGATCCTCGCCCCAGATTGCCCCCATCGATGCGTTGATCGCATTGCCTGTCGCCATGCCCGTCAGCCGCATCCCGAAGCGCTGGCCGAAACCCTTCGTGTTTGGAGGATACTCAGGAGGCTCGTTTGTCAACACGCCGTAGCCGCTGCTGATCAGCCCGCCCATCGTGCTCGCCGGCCCGGCCGTGGCATAGGCGAACCACTCCACCCGGTTCAGCGAACCCGCCCTGACCGGCGTCGCAATGTTCTGCGCGGCAACAGGAACGGCCGCCGCAAGGATGGCCAGGGCGAGGCTGGCAGGCGAGAATGGCATGAGACTTCAGGGTAGCCAAGTTCCGCGCCGCGGCGGCCGAGGTCTTTGAGCGCTATCCTAAAAGATTCACCAATGACAGAACAGTCCAGACGACAGGCCCTTACTGAAGTGGTCGAGGCCGAAGGCCATCTGATCGACTCCCACATCATGGAGCAGATCTTCGACACCGTGGTGGAATACGACGGCCGCTTCGAGGTTGAACGCTTTCACATCGGCAAGACAAACTCCGAACCGTCGCACTTGCGCCTGAAGGTTGAAGCGCCGTCATCCACCCAACTCGAACAGATGTTGGCGCAGCTTCTCATGCTCGGCTGCGCGCCCGTCGAGGGCGGCGACGCCCGCTGGGCCACGATCGGCCGCGACCGTTGCGCGCCGGAGGATTTCTATTCCACCACCAACCACCGCACCATGGTCCGCCGCGCCGGCGTCTGGCACGAATGCCGCAACCAGCGCATGGATGCGCTCATCGTGTGGCGCGACGGCCACGCACACTGCGCTCGCCTGCGCGACATCCGCGCCGGCGATGAAGTTGTCGTCGGCATGGACGGCATCCGCGTCATCCCCGAATCCAAGGAACGCGACCGCCTCGCCTTCGCATTCATGTCCAACGGCATCTCGTCCGAGCGCCAAGTGGAAACCGCCGTCCGCCAGACCGCAGCGCTGGTCCGACAGGCCAAAGAATCGGGCAAGAAGATTGTGGTCGTCGCCGGACCCGTCGTCGTCCATACTGGCGGCGTCGGTCCGCTTTCGTCGCTCATCCGCGGTGGATGGGTAGACGGACTACTCGCCGGCAACGCGCTCGGCGTTCATGACATCGAAAACGCCCTGCTCGGCACCTCCCTTGGCGTGTCGCTCAAGGACGGCCGCCAACAGGAACACGGCCACCGCAATCACATGCGGGCCATCAATGCCATCTACCATGCCGGTTCGATCCGCGACGCCGTCGCCCAGCGCCGTCTGCAGAGCGGCATCATGTACGAATGCGTAGCCAACGATGTGCCCTTCGTGCTCGCCGGCTCGCTGCGTGACGACGGCCCGCTGCCCGACACCATTACCGACATGAACGCCGCCCAGGACGCCTACGCCGAGGTGATCCGAGGCGCCGGCCTCGTCCTCATGCTCGGCTCCATGCTCCACTCCATCGCCACTGGAAACATGCTGCCAAGCTGGGTCAAGACCGTCTGCGTCGACATCAATCCGGCCGTCGCCACCAAACTCGGCGACCGCGGCTCAGCCCAGGCCCACGGCATCGTCACCGACGTCGGCATGTTCCTCGATCTTCTCGACAAATCCCTCGCCAAAGGAGCCTGACCATGGCAAAGAAACAGCAAAAACTCTACACCGATGAACACGCCTCAGCCGGGCTCAACGCCGAACTGCCGGCCATCGAAACCTGGCCGAACCAGTTCCGCGACGACTACGACATCGAGATCGAAACCCCGGAGTTCACCTCCGTCTGCCCCCGCACCGGCCTGCCCGACCACGGCACCATCACCATCGTCTACACGCCCGACCGCGATTGCATTGAGTTGAAGTCGCTGAAGATGTACCTGCTCGCCTACCGCAACCTTGGCATCTTCCAGGAGAACATCGTCAACCGCGTTCTGCGCGATTGTGTAAAGGCCTGCAAGCCGCGCCGCATGACGGTCACAGGCGAATTCACCCCCCGCGGCGGCGTCTATTCGTCGATCTCGGCCAGCTACTCGAAAAAGCGTTAGTCGGCCGGAGGCTTCAACTTAACCAGCTTCCAGTACCGCTCCAGCACCTTCTCGACATACTGCTGCGTCTCGCGATAGGGCGGCACGCCTCCGTACTTGCTTACCGCCCCAGGACCCGCGTTATACGCCGCCAGTGCCCGCCTCACCGGGTTCGGGTCGTTCTCATACTTCAGCAGCAACTCACGCAGCAGCTGCGCCCCGGCCGCAATGTTCTGCTCCGGATCATGCGGATCGGCGCCCAAATGACGAGCCGTCCCAGGCATCAGTTGCATCACACCGATTGCGCCCTTCGGCGATACCGCCCTGCTCTGATACGCCGATTCCACCTGCGCCACGCTATGCACGATCTCCGGCGGCAGCCCGTTCCGGCGCGCCATCTCCTCTACCAACTCCCGCGCCGTCTTTGCTGCCTTCACCTTTTCGATCTTCTTCACCGGCTCAGCCTCCGCCAAGATGGGCTTCGGTTCATCCGGTTCGCTCTCGATCCGCGCCACGGCCGACGCAGGCAACTCAATCCTGCCCGCGCCCGTATGCAGCACGCACACCTGTTCGCCGCACTCCACTTTGTCGGCCCTCATCTGAAAACCTGTGTGCAGCACGGCAATCTCAGCCGCACCCGCACACACGCAAACGCAGAGCCCGAGGGCCGCCACTGGCAAAAGGTCTGTAATCGAAACCCTCATTGTTGATCGTTCATAAGCAGATCGTCGAAGTCGTCGGCACTGCGCCCGGCCGCGCCCGCGCGCTGCGGCCGGGCGCGCCCGGTGTTCAGATGCTGGTAGTTCATGGCCGCGTTCAGCAGCAACATGTGGCTGCCCTGCGTCTGTTGCCGCCACATCGGATTGATGGCGAACATCAGGTAGTTGCCCTTGCCCTTCGGAACCGTCACCACCGCCGGCTTGCCCGCAAGTTCACGCCCGCCCGTCATCATGCCTGAAATCAGCAGCGTCTTTTCGTCTGCGAATCGAACGATTGTCCGCGGCTGCTCTTCCGGCGCCGGCAGCATGTGACGCATCATCTCCATCACGTCCGGGCTCAACTGTCCCGGAGGCGTCGGCGGCGGAGGCGGTGAGTAGGGCCGGCCCTGGATCACGTCCGGGTCGGTCGCCGTTCCTCGGCCGCTCGGGCGGCCAGC
>JACZJQ010000300.1 GCA_014860455.1 Bryobacteraceae bacterium
CCCCACCAAGCCCCCCGGAGCCTCCCCGCTCCCGGGGGCTTCTCCATGTGGATACGACCCCCTCGTAGCGCAGGCTTCAGCCTGCCGTCTCGACAATCGTGTCGAGACCTCCTCATGCCGCGGACTTCGGTGCCGCCCTGCTCACCCGGCGGGCCGCCTGCGTCCGGGGGCGGTACAGCCGCAACTCAACATGAAGTACAGTCTGTGCCCAACTCTTCTTGTTCCTCGCGTAGTTCGCGCTATGGTTGCCGGCGGTTTGATACCATCGACGGGACCGCACCCACATGGCGTTTATCTCGCCTGCGGCCTCAATTGGAACGAGGACGAACAATTGCCAACGATCAACGTCGCTGAACTCGGAGATGCCTTCGTTATCCACTTCGATACCGAGGGCGAACGGATCAACGCATATACGCTGGCATCCACTCTGGTCGGAATAGCCGACGCGGCAAAGGCCGCGAATAATTCGATCAATCTCGGGTACGACATTGAGATCGTGGTGGAGGCCATCGGCCCCGGCAGCTTCCGCGCCATGCTCCGGGCCGTCTACAAGGAAAGCCGAAACCTCTTCTCTGCAGAGTCGGCGCGAGCGATCATTCTGAACGTCATCGCTACCGTCATCATGCAACACGCCTGCTCAACCAATCCAGTCGTGAGGGTGGACGTGCATACCGATGAAGTAGTGGTTGAATCAGGTCCGAATAAGATTGTAATCCCGCGCAACGTCTACGACAGCGCGCGCGTCGCGGAACTAAACCCTCAGTTCGTCCGAGCTATAGGCAAGACTGTCGACTGCATCGCGAGCGATGACGCCGTCCAAGCTGTAGGATTTGCTCCAAACATGGATTCGCCCCGCCCGGATTTCGTAATCCCACAGGACACGCTTCGTGCCATCGACGTGCTCCATGGGAATGACCCGCTCACGCGCGTTATTCCCGAGCAGGCCGATCTGCAGATCGTCAAGGCCATCCTTGAACAGAGCGACCGCAAGTGGGAGTTTATGTGGCGCGGCGTCAAGATCTCCGCCCCCGTTCTCGACAACGCATTCTATGCGCGGTTCACAGCGCGTGAGATCACCATCGCTCCGGGGGACGGGCTAACCGCAAAGCTCTTGATAAAGCAAGCGATCGATCCGGCGAACGGCATCTACACCAACATCGGCTACGTCGTAGTGGAAGTGTACGACCATGTTCCACGGATGCGGCAGACGAGTCTGCCGTCTGCGCCGCCCGAATGATCACGCCGATATGGGGGTCCCAATCATGCTACTCATGACGTGCTTTGCCGCGCTCTGCATCGGGCCTGCGATACAGGCGCAGGAGGCGAGCCCGAACTTGAAGGCCTTCTTTGAAGGTCGGCTATCCAACACGCCCGGGACACCTCCCCCGTCATATCAAACACTTCTGAAAGTAATTGACACCATCGAGCGCAGCGACCCCCGCGACCTTCGAACTGCGATTCCGGTCCTCAGTTTGGCCTTGGCGAGCAAAACAACGGACGTCCCAGCCGAGGCGGCATTTGCCTTCTTTGCGATCTCACGTCGCCGCGACGGTGGAGCCCTACTCCGGACGAATGCACCGGAGATCGCGGCGCTGATGATGAGCACAGACACCCGCCTCAGCGCAGGGTCCGTCGCCATCCTTCGGAACCTGACGGCATCGATTCCAGACGTGACAGTTCCGTTGCTGATGAACCGCCTCCGCGGCGCAACCCCTCCCACCTTGGTGACTGCGGAAGCGGTTCGCGCGTTGCTGGAGTCCCCCATGCGAACGGAGCCGAACGTTTTACGCACCGTCGAAGAATATCTTGCCGTGAGTGCGGACCAGTCGGTCACGGTGGAGAACCTGCACGCAATCATGGCTAACGGAGTAACGACGCCCGTCATCACCAAGTTCGTGCTTGGCGCACTCAGCGACAAAAGACCGCAAGTCCAGATGGCTGCAATTACAACAACCGCCGCACTTGGAGCCGGCGTTCGCGAACAGGCTCGTTCGACAATCGGCAGATTAGCTAACGATCCAAATGCAGACAAGGACGTGCGTTCGTTGGCGGAACGTGCGCTTCAAAACAAACTTTCAGACCCATACGTGGTTACGGACCATCCTGCGCCACCGAAGTTGAAGTAGCGCAACTCCGGCCAAGCGAAGGGGACGGCGAACGGCGAAGGGGACGGCTTGAGCACTTGGCGAATTTGAGCAAACTCTGTCGTCCGCCTGCATCTTACTGATATCACATCGCTTATTCGTGCGCCATCCTCAGCCCATTCCAGCCCCAACCCCACCCTCGTCCGCCATCACCCTGACCGCGCGCTGAAAACAAACCACTTACCCTCACCCAAATTTTCCCGAATTCACCAACACATCGAACCGCTGCGTCCCCTTCGCCCCACCCCGCCGACCCTCCGGTAAACCACAACAGAAACACATTGCCCTCACTCCGCCCACCGGCTCCCCAAGCTCCGTACATCCAAAGGCTGCGCTTCGGCCCGATTGCATACAGCGCCTTGTGGTCCTATCCCGGCTTACATCCTTCACAAGGGCCTGAAGGATAGGTAGATCCCGGCGACACGAGTGTCCATACTACAGCTAGCCGTAACGCGGGACAAACTGACTGAAGGGGGGGTCACCCCGTGAACAGTGGATTTGTTCTGCAATCTGCCTTTGTCTTTGCCGCAGGGGTAATGGTCTTGAGTCCATGCGTAGGCCATCCCTCGTTCGGCGCACAGCCCCCGCCGCCAAGCCAGGAACCGACGGAGGAATCGTCTCCGACTACCTCACCCGAATCCTTGTCCCCACTCGAACGCTCGCCCTCTTCGCACGAAAAGCGGCAGCCGATCCTCCGTGGAGTCACCTGGGTCGCCGGCAGAATCCTCACCGTGGACGGATCGCCGTTGCCTGAGCCCGCGCTGATTGAGATCCACTGCAGCGGCAAGGTCCGCCCCAGCGGCTACTCCGACAAAAACGGATACTTCAACGTCTCCCTGAGCCGCCAGGCTTCAATGATCGGCGCCGATGCTAGTATGGGCGGATTCGATGAGGGTGTCGTCGGACATCCATCAGCGTCAGGTGGTTCGGGAGATGATTCTCTTTCCGGCGGGCAGACGGGTCTGGATCTGGCTGGCTGCGAATTGAGAGCCAACGTTCCTGGTTACCGCTCCGAGTCTGTCGACCTCACAGGGACCAAAAACACGCAAAACGGCGATACCGTGCTCATTGTCGTCAGACGGATTGGCCGGATCGACGGCCTAACAAAGTCCTTCACTTCGCTGTCTGCGCCGAAAGATGCCAGGAAGGCCCTTGAAAAGGCCATCACCGGGAATCGTAGAGGCAGGTTCGACGAGGCCCGGGCCAACCTGTCGAAGGCCGTCGAAATCCATCCTCAATACGCCGAGGCATGGTACGAGCTCGGTCGAACCTACTCGGCAATGAAACTTCCGGATGAAGCTGGGGAGGCCTTCAACAAGGCCGTTGCCGCGGATGTCAGATTCATGCCGCCCCACCTTGCGCTTCTGGAGTTGTCGCTGCTCTCTAAGGACTGGGAGGTCATCCTCTCCGCCAGCGAGCAGGTGCTGAAACTCGATGGCTTCAGTTATCCGCAAGCCTGGTATCTGAACAGCGTTGCTCACCTCCAACTGCGCCACTACGACGATGCTGAGAGCAGCGCCAAGGAGACAATCAAGGCCGATCTGGATAAACGGTTTCCAAAGGTGCGCCACGTCCTGGCTGTCGCGCAGGCAAACAAGGATGATTTCGCCAATGCCGCAAACTCACTGAGGGCTTACCTTGCGGTTCGGCCGAATGGAGCCGACAGCGTATTGGTGAAGCAGCAGTTGGCCGAGTTCGAAGAACGAGTACGCCAGCCCGACCAGCCCCCGAAATAGCTTTGCCCGACACAATTCCTCGATCGGGACACGGCCGGCGGCCGGGCGGGCGATACAAGCCTCTGCGAGGTGATACAAGCTCCCCCGCCGCTTCCTATCTGTCACCTCCTCGCCCCGCCTCCGCCCTCCAACAATCCCCCGTGCGATCATCAATCAACAAGGCTGCCTCTGC
>JACZJQ010000301.1 GCA_014860455.1 Bryobacteraceae bacterium
ACCCCGGCCGCCGCGATTTTCTCGCCTCGGCCTCCCGCATCGCCGTCCCCCTCATCCTCACCGGCGGAACCGCCGCCGTCGCCGTCGAATCCTGGGCCCGCGACCGCCGCCTCGCCGCCTCCGCCGTCAAGCCCATGCCCCTCTGGGACTTCCGCTACCCCGCCGAGCGCGACAACTTCGCCAAAGGCCTCGTCCGCCCCTCCATCACCCTCGGCGACAACTTCTACTCGATGAGCAAAAACACCGTCGACCCTTCGCTAGACCCCGCCTCCTGGCGCCTCCGCATCACCCTCGACGGTCAACCCTACAAATCCTTCACCTACACCCAACTCCGCTCCCTCTCCGGCTTCACCCGCTACACCACCATGCGCTGCGTCTCCAACACCCTGCGCTCCAACCTCATGGGCACCGCCGAATGGTTCGGCATCTTCTTCAACCAGCTCATCGACCCGTCTTCCCTGCCCTCATCCCTCATCGAAGCCGCCTTCATCGGCGCCGACGGCCACGACGACTCCATCACGCTCGAACATTTCTTCTCCCAAAACGCCTTCCTCGCCCTCGGTATGAACGGCTCAACCCTCTCCCGCCTCCACGGCTTCCCTGTCCGCCTCATCGCCCCCCGCTACTACGGCTTTAAAAGCGTCAAATGGCTCAGCGAAATCCGCCTCACCACGAAGCCCTATTTCGGCACCTGGCCGAAATTGGGTTACACCAAAGAGCCCGCCGTTCATACAATGAGTTATATTGATCGCGTTCGTCCGGATGGGGAACGGCTCCTGGTCGGCGGCGTTTCGTTCGCCGGTTTGCGCGGCATCCAGACAGTGCAGGTCAGGGCGGATCAGGCCGGCTGGGTCGATTGCGACCTCGAACAGCCCCTCTCGCCCTACACTTGGACCCGCTGGAAAGCCGCCATCCCGGCCGCCGCCGCCAGCCAGATCCAGGCCCGCGCTCTCGACGGCCTCGGCCGCTGGCAGGCTGACCAGGAAAGCCCCATCTTTCCGGACGGGGTGAAGGGTCCTACAATCAAGAAACTGTCGTGATTGCTGTTATTATCGCGGTCCTACTGGCTTTGGCGATGATCGTCGCCGCTTGGCTCGCCCGGAGCAACTATCTCAACCTGCCCGAGCTCCCCGCTTCCACGCCCGCCGATCTCCCGGATCACGTCGTCATCATCCCCGCCCGTAACGAAGAGGCCCGCATCGCCCGCGCCATCAACAGCTTCCCCGGCTCCGACGTCGTCGTCGTCGACGACCACTCCTCCGACCGTACCGCCGAAATCGCCGCCACCGCCGGCGCCCATGTCCGCACTTCCGCCCCTCTCCAGACCGGCTGGAAAGGCAAGCCCAACGCCTGCTGGACCGGCGCCCTCTACACCGAATCCGCCTGGATCCTCTTCGCCGACGCCGACACCTGGTACGACCCCTCCTTCCTGCCCGCCCTGCTCGACTACGCCGTCACCGAGGACCTCGCCGCCGTCACCGTCTTCCCCCGCCAGCACCGTCTCACCTTCTTCGAGAAAATGCTGCTGCCCTACGCCTTCGGCCTCTACTTCACCGGCGTCGACGCCGCCCGCGTCAACAACCACCTCCACCCCGAGGCCCTCGCCAACGGCCAGTGCCTCCTGGTCCGCCGCGACGCCTACGAGTTCCTCCAGGGCCACCGCGCCGTCATAACTAGCGCCGTCGAGGATGTCGCCCTCGCCCGCCTCTTCAAACGCCACCGCATGAAAATTCGCGTCCTGCGCGCCGAATCCCTCGCCAACGCCCGCATGTACGACTCCCTCCCCGCCATCTGGCGCGGCTTCGAAAAAAACTCCTTCAAATTCCTCAAGTTCAACCGCCGCACCCGCTTCATCGTCGTCCTCGCCGCCACCCTCATGACCTCCTGGCTCCCCATGCTCCTCTACCTCATCCGCGAAGACCAGCTCATCGCCGCATCTGTCTTCTTCTTCGTCCCCGCCGCCGCCTGGCTCGCCTGGTATGGCTCCATCTTCCACGCCCTCCTCGCCCCCTTCGCCATCTATCTCTTCCAGTTGATCGCCCTCTCCGCCATGGTCAAAGACTACTTCGGCTTCAAAACCGAATGGAAGGGCCGCCACGTGTGACCCGCCCCCTCTCCTACCCCGTCCCCTGGCGTCTCGTCGCCGGCCTCACCCCCTACATCGCCTTCGCCCGCCGCCGCGACCTCGACGACTTCACCCGCCAAATCGTCCATTCGATGGAC
>JACZJQ010000302.1 GCA_014860455.1 Bryobacteraceae bacterium
GTTTTGAGACAGTCCGCAATGTCGGCGGCGGTGGTGCGGTTGACTAGACGATTCCGCTGTGGGGACAGTCCCCGGCCGAGAGGGCGCCGCGGCAGGCCGGGGTCTGCGCCAGGAGAGGAGGCGGGTCCTCGGCGGGCGGGCGGCAATTCTTTCCGCCCGGTAGGCAAAAATTACGCGCAGCGCTGGACGCCCCCTAGAAAAATCAACGACATAGCCACTTGGCCTCCTGATTGCCTCTTGAACAGCGAAGGCAACTGCGCCTCGGAATGCATCGCCGGGGCGTGATTCGGCGCAGAGTTCGACACAGGAGGTTCGCCGATGCGTGTCAATCGATGTGTGGAGGCGATGTGTGGAGGCCGATTGCCCGGTGGTGGCAGCGCTCGCGGGTCCGGTGCAGGTGCGCGGGATGGCCGACATGCGGATTGGTGAATCCAGAAGTGGACTTGCGAGGCACGGCGCGCCAGGTTTGGCGAGCAGACAAGGATTGAGAGCTATTTCGTGCTTCCGACGCGGGCGGCGGCATCCAGTTTCCGGAACGGAACCGATTTCCTCGCGGCCGCCCACGCTTCAGCCGGGCTGGGGATCCCTCTCGGCGAACGTGATCAGCAGTTGCACAGTGAAGGAACAGTAAGCAGGAGGACACACGATGAATCCGAACAATAACGACAATCGCCAGGAAATTCCCCAGGAAACTACCCAGGACCGAAGTAATGCATTCTGGGCTGTCGCCATCTCGATTGTGCTCGGCGTGGCGGGATTGGGCTATGGACTGTACAGCATGAGCCGTGCGGAAAAGACGGAGGCATCGCTGGCCGCCCAGGCTCCGGACCAACGGCAGATGGCCGAAATGCAGCAGCAGGTGCAGGAGATGCGGAACCGCCTGATGGCGCAGGATCAACGCGAGCGCGAGCTGACCGTGGCATTGGCGGAAGCCGAGCAGGCGGCGGCTGAGCGCAAGAAGGCGGCGGTCCAAAGCACTCCGGTCCGGCGGGCGGCAAAGCCCGCGCCGCAACGGACAGCCAAGGCCGAGCCTGTGAAGCCGGCTCCAGAGGATCCGCGGATCACCGATCTGCAGAAGAAGGTCGCTGAGCAGGATGAGAAGCTGGCCGGCACGCAAAGACTTGTCGAACAGGCGCGTACCGATCTGGAAGGGCGGATCAGCTCAACCTCGATGGAGTTGAGCGGGTCGATTGCGAGGACTTCGGACGAGGTGGCCGAACTGCGGCGCCGGGGCGAGCGGGACTACTTCGAGTTCGACATCCTGAAATCGAAGCAGATGAGTTCGGTGGGGCCGTTGCGGATTGCGTTGCGCAAGGCGGACGTGAAGCGGAAGCGCTACAACCTGGACATGCTGGTGGACGACAACAAGCTGGAGAAGAAGAACGTGAACCTGTATGAGCCGGTCTACGTGATGACGCCGGAGTGGAGGCAGCCGGTGGAGTTGCTGGTGAACAAAGTAACCAAAGACCGGGTGGCCGGCTACATCAGCGTGCCGAAACACAAGAAAACCGAGGTGAGCCTGTCGAAGGCGGATCCGGCGCGGCTGACGCCGAGAGAAACCGCGCAGGTTCAGTGACCGGGCGTTACGGCGCCGGGGCGGCTCCGAGCTGGCGCAGGAGCGTGAGGGCGGGGCGGGGTCGGGGGACAACATAGCGAAAGTGGCGCCTCAGTGAGAATCGCCATGAGTTCGTATGCGGCTGCGCTGCTGCCAAGGGCGGCGGCTGTGAATACCCCACTTCGCTCAAAACACGCCCATACCGACGATACGGCTGAGCAGTTCGCGGCCTTGCAGCTGATCCAAGTCGTGAAATGACGGGCCGACGCTATCTCTTGCGGAGTCTCAAGCCAAGTACGCCCAGTGCCGCGCCCAGCAGGACGAAGGTGGACGGTTCGGGAATCTGAGCTCCACCAGCACCGGAGAAGGAAATGTTGTCAATCCCAGTGGTGTCACCCCCCGAAGAGTTCACGTCGTTGAAGACGACGGAACCGATGTCGCCCAGGGTGCTGACAATGCCCATGAAGTACATGTTGTTGTTTTGGAAGTTGTAGGCGACCGAATTGACGACGCCAAGGGAAGTGCCGGTGCCGTTTGGTCCGGTGAACGCCTCAAGAGTCAGCGCGTTGTCTCCGGGGGCGGGGTTGAAGTAGTCGATGATGAAAAGGCCGGCACCGTAGACTGGGCTACCGAACGAAATGGTGAGCGAGGAAGGGCTGCCACCGTCAATAAGATAATTCGAGGCTGGATACGCACCCTCGCCTGATGACAGGGGGGTGCTTGAGTCATTTCCCTGACCAGGCCCCGCTCCGGCGGTGACGGTATTCACATCGCCTGAAGGCGTCATTGTGACGCCGGGATAGTATCCCGGATTGAGAGCGCCGAGCGGGTGCGATTCGAAATCGATGGTCTGAACGCCGGAACCCAGAATCGCGATTTGGCTTGACCACGCGCTGTAGTTGCCGGTGGGACTCAAATCACCAAACAGGATGACCGCACCGGGGGAAGACAAGGCCAAGACGGCAAGGAGCAGCACACAGCGACTCACGCACACTGATAGACGCACTAGGGGGTTCCTCCTTTAACGAATAAGAGTATAAGGTCGAAAACGCGAAAACGTCAAGGATAACCTTGCAGCCGGCGCGCAAAGGTGAGCAAATGCCGGGACAGCATGATCAGGCTGCGGGATGGGCGTCGAGACGCGTCTCGACGCGGCACGGTGGGAGCCTGCGCGACGAGGAAGGCGGCGGCTTGTGAGGCGGGTGGCGGCCGGTGATATCCTGCTGCTGGAGAATCACAGCCGACATGACTGGAAGAAGAGAGTTTCTCAAGCGCAGTTCCATAGGGGCCGCCGCGTCGGCGATCGCTGCCGCCCAGGCCGCGGGACCGGGTCAGGTGGTCATCGAGCCCACGCCCGTGTTCGACATCTCTCCGTATCTCTACATGCAGTTCATGGAACCGCTTGGCACCAATGACGGTTCAGTCGAGGCCGCCTGGGACTACCGCGCCGATGACTGGCTGGGCAGTTTTGTGGACGCCGTTAAGGACCTGGCACCTGACGTCATCCGCTTCGGCGGGATCTTCGCGTCGTTCAACAAATGGCGCGAGGCGGTGGGGCCGGTGGCGTCGCGGCCGTGGATGTACAACTACCTGTGGGGCGGCAAGGAGACCAACCGCGTGGGCACGCACGAGTTTGTGGACCTGTGCCGGCGCGTCGGGGCGGAGCCGCTGTACTGCGTAAACTTCCTTGGCGACGGGCGGCCGGAGTACCGCAAGGCCTGGGACGGGAGCGACCGGACAGGCGACGCCAACGAGGCGGCCGATTGGGTTGCCTACGCGAACGATCCAGACAACAAGGAGAGAAAAAGCCACGGCGTCGCGGAGCCTTACAACATTAAGCTCTGGCAGATCGGCAACGAGACCTCCTACAGCAAGACGGGTTTTGGAAAAGATGAGGCGGTCCGGCACACCATCGAGTTCGCCCAGAAGATGAGGGCGCGCGACCGGTCGATAAAACTCATCGGATGGGGGGACTGGGGGAACGGTCCGGGCGGACGCGAACTCTGGGCCGGCGACATGGCGAAGCGGGCAGGGGATCAACTCGACTACATCGCGTTCCACATGATGGGTCAGGGTCCGTCGCGCAAAGACTCGGTCCTGCGCAGCTATCAATACCGGAAATTCCCCGAGAGGGCGTGGGAGGAACTGCTGGAGATGGGTCCCAAGGTGCAGGCGAGGGTGAAAGAGATGGAGGACGCGGTCGGCGCGGTGACTCCGAAGCTGAAACTCGCCATCACCGAAGGTCACATGGGCCTGTTCAGATCCTCGATGCTGACGCACGAGTGGCTGACCGGCGTATACCACGCCCGGATATTCAACATCTACCAGCGGCACGGCGGGATGGTGAAAATAGCCACAAACGCTGATTTTGAGGGGACGCGGTGGGCGAGCAATGCGGTGATGATCTCCGGGCGGCTTACGTACCTGATGCCGGTGGCGTCGGTGATGCGGCTGTTCAAGCGGGTGAACGGCAAGCAGGCGGTGACGGTGAAGTCGTGTCCGGCAGAGCTGGATATCGCCGCCAGCAGGACCGGAGACAGGGTGTATCTGCACGTGGCAAACACGAGCTACAGCAGAGCGGTGGAGGCATCCTTCTCGGTGCAGGGAAGGGCGATCGGGAGAGGCACGGTCCACGAGATCGCGCCGGAGGATCCGATGGAGACCGTCTGCGAGGCGACGCCCGATGTGTTCAAGCCAAAGGAAAAGGCGATTGGGGCGGGACCGGTGATGAAGTGGTCGTTCCCGGCGCGATCGGTGAGCGCGGTTGAGCTTGAGTTGACGGCGTAGAGCAGCGGGCCCGGCGCGCAAGGGTAAGCGGCTGGTTCCGAGAGACGCGCAGGTTGAGAGAGGACGAAGTCAGTCCTTGGAACAGGTCAGGCCGATGGCGCCGACGTTCATCATGACGAGTCCGGTGACCAAGAGGGAGAATCCGAGGGTCCGGCTTTCGCCGACTGAGATGATCAATGCCCCGACTGCCATCAACACGAATGAGATGGCGAGGCTGACCCAGCAGGCGGCTTTTCTGGTATCGGTATTGGCGAAGCCCATTACACGCTACTCCTATCGGCGGCGGCGGATGAACGCGCCGCCCGTTGAAGCAACCGTGGCAGGAGGACGAGACTCCCGCCATAGAGCAGAAGGGAGATGACCAGTCCCAGGTTGAGGCTATGCCGGAAATCCTGGAGCAGAATTTTGAGAGTCAGCAGGACGAGCAGAGCCCAGGCGGCCCAGGCCTGTTCGATTCTTCCAGAACGAATTGCAAAGGCGGCCAGGCCGAAGGCGGCGAGGGCGAGGATGGCGGTGAGGGTTGCGGGGCAGAAGTCGGGCAGGCCTGAGGCCGGGCCGGAGCACAGCAGAGTGGACAGGCTGGCGGCGACGCCGGCGGCGCCCCAGACCGCGCCCATGCAAAAGATGAACAACAGGAAGCGGGATGCGAGGCTGGCGGGAGGCGGAGACGGTTCGCGGGCTACGATGCCATATGCGGCGGCGGCCGCGGCGAATCCGGCGAGCGATGCAGGATCGGGCGGCGCCGGCGGCGAGTGAGGGACTCCGAAGTATCTGTTGGCCACGAGGGTGAGCAGCCCCGAGGATGCCAGGGCCGCGGCCATGTAGAGCGCGCCGTGCCATTTGAACGTTGCTCTGGATGCGCCCTGGCCCACGGCGGCGAGCACAAAACAGAGTGAGACCCAGACCGCGATCAGCGCAAGACCGCTGAACAGCAGAAGGCCCGCGGCGAGAGCCAGCAGCAGGGCGAAGGTGGAGTAGACGTAGAAGTTGCGGTCGTGTTCGCGGTGGCGTGTGACGAAGAATGCCGAAACGCCGTAGCAGAGCGCAGCGCCCAGGGCGCTGAACAGCCCGACGGTGAGCACTGCGTCGGGGTGTCCTTGCGAGATGCGGAGCGCACCGCCCATGGCAATGGCGAAAGCGGCGACGGATTGGGCGATCTCAAATCGCGTCATGACGAAGCCGCGCCAGAGTGTGCGGGCGACGGTTCCGGCGAGGTAGACGGCGAGAAGTCCCGCGAGTACGGCCAGTGCGCCAGCCTGCGAGATGGCCGCGTAAGCGGGCGGAAGGCCGCCGTCACGGCTGACGACATACACGATGAGCAGAGCGGCAAGGTTCAGGGCGATGGCCGCCGCCCATCGTTCGGCGAGCCAGTGGTTGAGGCATGCCGATGCCTCCACCGCGACGGCGATGCCCAGCAACGCCCAGGCAAACGGGATGAGGTCACGCGTGACGACCAGCAGCGCGCAGGCAGTCATCAGACTGCTGATGCTGGTGATCCAGGCCAGGCTGGTGAGGTTCCGCTTCCAGGAAACGGCAAAGCCGAGAATCGCATATGCCACCAGCAGAGAGGCCGTGGCAGCCGAGGAGAGGGCCTGAAACCGGACAAGCGCCTCCCAGAGCAGCGGCATGAGGATGAGCGAGGCGGTGGCGCCGCGGAAGATGGTGGCGGTCCGATCATCCTCGTTCAGGCGCGAGGCGGCGTATAGCCACGCGGAGGCGTAGGCGAGGCCGATGCCGACGCCGGCCGCCACGGGAATCGAACCCATCTCGGTGAGGGCGCGGAGTGTGTAGGCACCGGCCAAGCCAAGGAATGAGACGCCGAACAACGGGGCGAGCTGGCCGGTGGAAGGCAGGTCGGGGATCTCCGGCTCAAGACCGGCGGGCTCCGGTTGCTGCGCAGCCTCCGGCGGCCGGAGATCGATCCGCGCTTCGAGTGAGGCCAGGCGAGCCTCCAGTTCCCCGATCCTGCGAGCCAGTTCGTCGATGCCAGAAACGCCAGACCCAGTTGCCGGCAACATGGACAACTCCTACAGCGAGTGCCGTTCTTCGAAGGGCGGCAGCAGTTTGACCAGAGTCCACAAGATCAGGAAGGGAAGAATCATCAGGAGGATGCTCGGCAACAGGCCTTCCCTGGTTGCGAACTCGAGTTTGTAAGTCGTGTAGCCCAGATAGCTCTTGGAGAACAACTGCCCGCCGATGACGACGTTCCAGCGCATGGCGAAAATGCCGACCATGGTGAGCAGACCGGCCGAAGCGTAGATG
The DNA here is from genome assembly GCA_014860455.1 of Bryobacteraceae bacterium. Taxonomy (GTDB): domain Bacteria; phylum Acidobacteriota; class Terriglobia; order Bryobacterales; family Bryobacteraceae; genus PNKE01. Next base: position 6,605 of record JACZJQ010000302.1, read on the forward strand.
CCGCGGCGGACAGCTTCGGTGAAGGTTCTCACCTGAGTGACGGCAAGCAGAGCCAGTGGGAGGATGGTGCCTATCCAGATCTGCAAAACCACCTGGGAGAAGAACAGGCGCGTGTGCACCATGAAGTCGAGCGAATGGAAGGACTCGTCGGCTTCATAGATGCGGTGGACGAGGTCGAGCATCTCGAGGGAGAAGTCGATCAGGAAGACATAGAAGAGGTACTTGGCGATGGTGTCCAGGCAGCGCATGTCGATTGGACGTTTCTGATACCAGGACACCGCCATGTAGATGAGCATCACAGCGGCGATGCCGGAGACCATTGCGGAGAAAAGAAAGACGATGGGCATGAGCGGAGTGGACCACCAGGCATTGGCCTTTACGGACCCGAAGATGAATCCGACATATCCGTGGAGCAGGAACGCCGAGGGGATGCCGATGAGTGTGACGATGTAGCCGACGCGGTCGTCGAGGCGCAATGCGCCTGGGCTCACGTTTTTCGACCCCAGCGTGAGCAGCGTGTAGACGAACTTCAGCAGGCCTTTGGACGTTTGCGAGCGGTGGACGATTTCGGCGCGGTAGTCGAGCCAGATCTCCACAAGCAGGACCACCATCAGATACCAAAGGTAGATGAAGCCGAACATGGCCATCGCGGATGAACGGTGCGGGGTCAGGTACATCTCGAAGGACCGCTCCGGGTGGCCGAGATGCATCTGCAGCGGCAAGGGTGCGACGATCAGGAACGCCAGCGCGGTGAGCAGAGCCAGGCGGTAGGTGGGCTTTACGGCCTCGACCTTGAAGACGCGCTCGAGCGAGGCCAGGATGAAGGCGCCGGCGACGAGGCCGGTGATGAACGGATAGAGGACGATGAGGACGCTCCATTGGAGTTCGACCTCGTTGGGATACATGAATCCCTCAACGCCGGTTGGACCCATCAACATCAGGAGACTCCCTTCATCGCACAGCCCCGTCGAGGTTTTTGTAGTAGACCTTCGACCCGGTCGCCATCTGAGGCTTCAGCACCTGGATGGTGTTAGTCCGAAGGAACTCGTGGACGGGATCTTTCGGGTCTTTGAGGTCAGCCAGCTTTCGGGCGCCCGTGGGACAGGCTTCGGCGCAGGCCGTGGTGAGGCCCTGCGTGATGCGGTGGTAGCAGAGCGTGCACTTGTCGGCGACCTGCTTTTCCGGGTGAATGAACCGCGTGCCGTAGGGGCAGGCCTGAACGCAGTAGCGGCAGCCGACGCAGTAGCTCTCGTCGACCAGCACGACGCCGTCGGGCGACTCGAAGGTCGCACCGACCGGGCAGACCTGGACGCACGGTGAGGTGGCGCAGTGGTTGCACAGCTTGGGCACATAGAAACTCTTGGCGGCGCTCTCGGGCAGGGGGGTGAATCCTTCACGGCCTCCATGTGGGGATTCCACTTGGGGGTGCTGGTAGTCGTCGCCTTGCACCTGGTAGCGTTCGATCCAGGTCCGGTGGAACTCTTCGGGGACCTTGTTCTCCGCCTGGCAGGCCGCGGCGCAGTTGCCGCAGCCGATGCACTGATCGATATCGATGGTCATGCCCCACCAGTGGTCGGCAGTGGAGTAGGGATTGGGTTCAGCGGAGTTCAGCGCCGCCGCGGCGGCGTTGCTCAGGATGAGGAACCGGCCCGCCTTTTCGAAGAGTTGCCTGCGGCTGAGATCTTTCATTTCTTCCCGCTCCTTTCGCCGGCGATTTTGGCGAACCCCGGCTTGTGCGGCTCATGGCAGGAATTGCAGGCGGCGCCGCCGGAATGCGAAACCGAGGCGACCTGAGGGAAGTGAGCCGGCTTGGCGGCATCGGATTCGTGGCAACGCCGGCAGAGGCCTTGTGCGTTGGGCTTCGCGGGAACGCCGCTTGCCGGATCGGCGGCGTGGGCGGACTGAGGGCCATGGCAGGTCTCACAGGATATCTTGCCGTGCTTGCCGGCCCGGAGGGCTTCGTCCGGGTCGAAGTGGCATCCGGCGCAGACTTCGCGTCCGGCGAAGGAAACCGGCTTCATGCGGTTGTCCTTGAGAGCGCCGGCGCGGTAGTGGCCGTAGAGGCCAAAGCCTTCGGGGATCACCGCCTGGCGAACGACCAGGAAGATGGCGATGCCGGCAAGCAGAGCCGCCAGCAGCAAGATCAGGTGAGCGCCGTTTCTTAAAGGACTATCGGGCACACTACCCCCTTTGTCTCCCCGCGCCTGCTTCGCGCAGGCCGGATCGCATTCGTTCGAGGCCTGACCGGTCAAAGGGTTGTTCCCGCGCCGGTGCTCTGACGTGACGGGAAACATCGGGGCGTGTACCGCACAACGACGTTTCAGTTAAACGGATCTTACAGTACGGTTTCTGGGCTGTCAAGAATAATCTGCAACGGAGGTTTCGACATGGGTGTCGAGACGGCGGGCAGGAGTGGCAGTGCTACTGAGATGGAGCGGCTGCTCTGGGAG
>JACZJQ010000303.1 GCA_014860455.1 Bryobacteraceae bacterium
CCCCTCCCCAAGGCCGCCTGAAACGATGCAGAACAACCGCTTCATTCACTCGCCGCCCCGATTCCACACCCGAACTGCGCCTTCCCCGCCTTCACCCCCCGTCTGTGCCCGCCTACTCCATCAACCGCTTCGCCTCCACCAGGATCTCGTGCAGATGATCCTCCCCTTTCAGGCTCTCCGCATAAACCTTGCAAATGTTCTCGGTCCCCGATGGCCGCACGGCGAACCAACCGTTCTCGCTCGCCACCTTCAACCCCCCAATCGAATCCCCAGACGCCGACTTCGTCATCTTCGCCACCACAGGCTCCCCTGCCAGCGTCGCCGCCCCGAACGCCTCGGGCTTGATCTTCTTGAGCGAGTGCCGCTGCTCGGCCGTCGCCGGCGTATCAATGCGCGTGTAGTGCGACTCGCCCAGCGCGGCCGTGATCTCCCGGTAATGCTCGCCCGGATCGCGCCCGGTCACCGCCGTGATCTCTGCGGCCAGCAGGCACAGAATCAGGCCGTCTTTATCGGTTGTCCACACCGTCCCGTCCTTGCGCAGGAAGCTCGCCCCGGCGCTCTCCTCGCCGCCAAAGCACACCGACCCGTCAAACAGCCCCGGCGCAAACCACTTGAATCCCACCGGCACCTCGAACAACTCCCGCCCCGCCTGCGCTACCACCCTGTCGATCAGGCTGCTCGACACCAGCGTCTTGCCGATCTTCGCCGCCTTCGGCCAACCCTCGCGGTGGGTGAGCAGGTACCGGATCGCCACCGTCAGATACGCATTCGGATTCATCAGCCCGCCCGACCGCGTCACAATGCCATGCCTGTCGGCGTCCGGGTCGTTGCCGAAGGCGATGTCGAACGAGTCCTTCAGATCCACCAAACCCGCCATGGCATAGGGGCTCGAACAGTCCATCCGGATCTTGCCGTCGTGGTCCACGCGCATGAACGAGAACCGCGGATCCACGGTCTTGTTCACCACCTCGAGATTCAGCCCGTACATTTCGGCGATCGGCGCCCAATAGTGGACCGACGCCCCGCCCAGCGGATCCACGCCGATCTTGACGCCGGCCTTGGCGATCGCATCCATGTCGATGACCGAGGCCAGGTCGCCGATGTAGTCCATCATGAAGTCGATCGGATGGTCCCAGTGTGATCGCACAGCCTGCTCGTACGGCATATGCCGCACCACCCGGTTACCCCCTTCCAGGATCGAATTCGCCCGGTCTTCGATCCACTTCGTGATCCCGGTATCGGCCGGCCCGCCGTTCGGAGGATTGTACTTGAACCCGCCGTCCTGCGGCGGATTGTGCGACGGCGTGATGATGATGCCGTCGGCCTGGTGGTCTTCACCGGCGTTGTGGACCAGGATCGCCCGCGAGATCACCGGTGTCGGCGCCGGCCGCCCGCCCTGCTGGATGAAGACATTCACCTTGTTGGCCGCCAGCACTTCGAGCGCCGTGCGCTGGGCCAGTTCCGACAGCGCGTGCGTGTCCTTGCCCATCATCAGCGGGCCGCTGATGCCGTGGTGCTCGCGGTAGTCGCAGATGGCCTGCGTGGTGGCCAGGATATGCGCCTCGTTGAAGGTGCAATCGAGCGATGTGCCTCGGTGGCCGCTGGTGCCGAAACTGACGCGTTCGAGCGGCTCGGCCGGGTCGGGCTTCTCGCTCAGGTAGGCCCGTTCCAGGGCCGCCGCGTCGATCAGGATCTCTTCGGGAGCAGGTCTTCCAGCCAGCGGGTGCACGCGCATGAAATCAGTGTAACGCTCACGCCGCAATCACTTCCGCAAGCCCTCCGCCGCTTCCTTCAACAGCCGCGCCGCCGCTGCCGAAACGCCCTTGCCCTCGGCTGCCTTAACGACCGCGGCCAGCGTCTCCGTTCTGCCCGAACCCATCGCTTCGGCCATTGCCGCCTTGATGAGGACCAGTGGCCCGGGTTCGATCTGCCCCTCGCCCAGCGCCGAGACCAGCCTGTCGAGCGCGTCGAAGTCCGGGACGCTGAACACCAGCACGGCGTCGCTCACCGGGCGCTCCCGCCCGTCGCTCGGCGAATTCCGGATCGCGCCGTTGATGACCATCGTCGTCGATCCGCCGCCATCCAGATTGATCGCTTCCACCGCGCCCATCGAATGCAGCAGCCCGGCGAGTTCGGCCAGTGTCATGCCGGCGCTGGTCGATTGCCGCCCGTCGAGCGTGACGAACAGAAACCTGCCCTCGCCGGTCACCGCGAACGCCGTCCTCGGATGACGTCCAGTGGCGTGGTTGAACCCTCCTTCCGACAGATCGATCTTGCCGCCGCGGATCAGCCTCGGACCCGCTCCCACCCAGTCCACCGGCCTGCATCCGGGCAGCGCCGACACCGGCGCCAGGCTTGTTGCCAGTTTCAGCGCCGTGCCCGGCTTGGCATGTTCTTTCAACCATGCGGCTCCCTCGCCAGACGCCGCGATCACCCATCCGCCTGCAGGTATAGCTGTGCCGCCGGCGCTTTCTCCCGTCGACTGGACTTGTCCATTCGCTCCCACCACCACCTCGAAGCCCGCCACGGGCGGCGTCGGTGTCCCCAGCGTCGAATCGTAGAGGACTGCCTCGCCATCGGTGCGCGGGCGGTTCATCCCGGCGAGCGGAAGTGCGGCGCCGGCGGCAGCAGTAACGGTCCCTTTGAACTCGGCCGAGGCAACCGCCGTCAGTTCTTTGCCGCCCGTCTCGGCGCACAGCACCAGCGCCGAACGTTTGTCCCCGCTCGCGACCACCTTGCCGTTCAACTGATAGACGCCCGTCGACGCCCCGGCCAGAGGACCCGAAACGTGGAAGTACCCGCCATTGACTGCCGCCACCGCGCCGTATCGTTTGGCCATGGACGTCGTCAGTTCCTTGCCCGCCGCCCGGTCCAGCGCATGAACGGGCAGGATGTTGACAGCCGGGTTCGCCGGGTCCACTTCGAGGATCTGCACCTGGACGGGCAACTCGCCCAGCTTGATGTTCCGTTGCTTGTAGACGATGCCCGTCGCCACCTGCTCGGTGAGTTCGCTCTGCGCCTCGGCCGGCGGACCGCCCATGCGCCCGCGAGGCGGCGGACCACCGGGGCCGGGCCCTCCAGGCGGCGGTCCACCCGGAGGCGGCTGCATCGCGAACATCCAGCCGCAGGCCATCAGCGCCATGACGCCGGCCAGGACGAGCCGTTCAGCAGCGTGTATGAGATGTCTTCGAAGGCGAGGGGAATCAGGGCAGGGAATTGGTCTTGTTCCAGGCATGGGGTACCATCCAGGGCGGATCCGCTTAAGCCGTTGGACCCGCCCTTGTCTGATACCTTAACGCTTCGCGGGCCGCCCCCGTCAGACGCCGGCCCGGTTCACGCGAATGCCGCCGTTGGTGGTCTGGACCTTCACCAGCGCGCCGCCGCGGCCAAGCGTGGCGTTGACGCGCTTGCCTGTGTGGCCGCCTTCCGCCTTCACCGGCAGGTCGGACCTGAATCCGCCGTTGGTGGTGCTGGCTTCGAGGCGCGCGGAATAGTCGGCGGGGACCTGGATGTCGACGCCGCCGTTGGTGGTGCTGACGTCGAAGCCCTCGCCCTGCCAGGTGTTGCCGGCGAGTTCCACCTTAACGCCGCCGTTGGTCGTGTGCGCAGACACCTTGCCAGCGAGTCCGGCCAGCTTCAAGCCTCCATTGGTGGTGCGGGCCGCGATCGTTCCGTTGATGCCGTTGATCGTGATGCCGCCGTTGGTGCTGTGCAGGTCGAGGTTCGTGTTCTTCGGCACGAAGACCTCAAAGCTCACCGAGTAGTAGGTCTGGCCCATCGACTTCGGGCCCGTGGCGTTCACTTTGTTGCCGGCGGTGGCGATTTGAACTTCCTTCAGCCGCGACTCGGCCTGCGACTTCGTCTCGCCCCACGCCTCCACCTTGGCGCGCACCAGCACGCCGGCCTGCGACCACGCCTTCACCGACAAGCCGCCGTTGGGGGCCGCGTCCACGTTCAATGCGCCTGTCGAAGCCAGAGGCATCTCGCGCATCTCGCAGACGCGCTCCTGCCGGCTGTTGCCGCCGCGCTGGTCGCAGTTCAGCGTCTTGGCCGGATCCTGGGCCAGCGCCGCGCCGGCGAAAATAATCAGGGCCGTCCCGAGGACGGCGGGAATGCGATGGTTCACGTGCATTCAACCTCCGTCAACGAAAGACGGCCCACAGAGAGTTTGGTTCGCCGAAGTTTACTTCAGCTTCTTGTACATCAAGTTCTTGTAGTAAACAACGCTGAGCGGATCGTGCTGCTGGAGGGCCAGGTAGCCCTTGGTGAACGTGTTTTTCTCGTCGACGAGGTCGGTGATCACCTTGTCGTTTACCTTGATCACAATGTGGTTGCCCTTCACGATGATGTGCTGGGTGAACCACTCGCCGGGCTTGGAGGGAGAATCGAAGTTCTTGTGGAAGCTGTAGAGGCTGCCGGTCTTGACGGGGTCCTTGTGGGTGGCGTTCACCTGGGCTTCGTAGCCCTTCGGGAAGCGCGGCCCGAACGCGGTGCGGAAGTACATGCCCGAGTTCGCGCCTTCCATGATGCGGACTTCGGCTTTGAACTCGCAGTCTTCGCACTCTTCGGTCATCCAGAACAGGTGGCTGACCTTGCCGCTGCCCTTCAACATACCGTCCTCGACGGTCCAGGCTTCGGGGTTCTCGTTGGCCTTCCAGCCGCTGGCTTCGATGCTCTTGCCGTCGAACATATTCACCCAGCCGTCGGCGGCAAACGTGATGGGTGAGGCTAACAGGGCCAACACGAGGAGAGTCTGCAGTTTCATGTCCGCTATTCTATCGCGATCCATGCCCGCAGGACGCCTATCTGATGGAGTCCGGCGCCGGTGCGGCGGTCAGGCAATGTAGAACAGGCTCAGGCGCGGCAGGGAGAAGTGTTCGTAGACCTTGCGGTCGAGGAACGATTTTTCGAGCCTGGACAACTGGTCCGCGGTCATCTTCGAACGGTAGGGCTTCAACTGGAATTCGAGTTCGCGGCGCATCTGGAAGAGGTCTTCGCCGCTCAGGCGGGTGCGGGCGATGGCGGCCATTTTGTCTTCCAGCGCGGAGAGGCGCTGGTCGAGTTGTTCGGGGTCGGCGAGGTGCTCTTCCACCAGTTCCGCGATCGCCACCACGGCCGAGGCGATCTCGCCATAGCCATCGAGCGCCGCCAGCGCCGCAGCGGCTTTGTCCAGGTGCGCTTTCACCTGCTCGATGGGGAACGGCGCCTCCACTTCGCCGCCCTGTGATGTGAGGCCGGCGGAGTTGTCGGCCATCGTCTGGGCTTCCTTCATGACGGCCTGGGTGCAGTAGGCGATGGAGTTCACCATCTGCGTGCGCTGCTTGCGCGAGCGCCATTTGTCGAACGCCGCGTCGATGCCGCGCAGCACGGCCTCCAGCGGGATGCCTGAGTTTTTCCAGGATTCGAGCAGCGCCCAGTCCAGCGGCGACATCAGGAACAGGCTTGTGCCGCGTGCGCGCTGGAAGTGCTCCTCGACCTCGGTGAAGTAGTTGAAGTAGTTCAGCCGCCAGTCCGACTGGTTTTCATCCGGCGGCGGCACGGGCTGGCTCACTTGCGGTTCCGCTCCCAGATCAGGCGCAGGCCTTCGAGCGTCAGGTCCTCGTCGGCAAGCTTGACGAAGCGCGACCCGCTGACGATGAGCGGCGCCTGGCCGCCGGTGGCGACGGTCTTGGTCTCGGGACCCATCTCGACGATCATGCGTTCGAGGATGCCGTCGATCATCGAGATGGCGCCATAGTAGATGCCCGACTGGATGCTGCCCACGGTGTTGGTGCCGATCAGCTTTTCCGGCTCGCGGAAATCGACCATCGGCAGGCGGGCGGTCTTCGTGAACAGCCCGCTGATCGAGATGCCGATGCCGGGGCAGATGACGCCGCCAAGGTACGCTCCGGTGGCTGAAACGGCGTCGAAGGTGATGGCGGTGCCGAGATCGACGACGATGCACGGGCCGCCGTAGCGGGCCATGGCGGCGACGGCGTTGACAATGCGGTCCGCACCCACTTCGCGCGGGTTGTCGACAAGGATGCTCAGTCCTGTCTCGGTGGAGCCGGTGACGAAGATCGGCGTCGTGTTGAAGTAACGCCGCGTCATGGCCGTGAGGCTGGTTTCAAGCGGCGGCACGACGCTGGCGATCATCACGCCGCTGATGCCGGCGGGGTCGATGCCGGAGAAGGCGAACAGGTTGCGGAAGGCGATGCCCCATTCGTCGGCGGTCTTTTCGTGGACGGTGCGCAGACGCCAGCGGGCCAGGATCTGGGCGCCTTTGAAGACGCCGATGGTGAGGTTGGTATTGCCTGCGTCGATGGCGAGCAGCATGACTCTAGGCTAACAGGACGGCGCGGTGATAGAGTCGGCGTATGAGGCTGTTTTGTGTTCTGCTGGCACTGGCCGCAGCGATGTTTGGGCAGGGTGGGCCGGACGCGAACGAACTGCTGAAGAAGACAGGGGAGCGGTTCTTCGGGATCGAAAACTTCGATGTCGAGGTGAAGGTGGCCAACTTGGGTGGCCGTCCGGATGAGCGGAAGATGCGCATCGCGCTGCGGGGCGATGAGTCGTTGCTTTACGACCCCGGCCTGGGCTCGCAGTGGATTGTCCGCCATGCGCGGTTGATCCGCGTTCACGATGGCAATAAGGAGTGGACCGAGACAGCAGCCGAAGGCCCGGCGCTGCGGAGTTTGCAGCGCTGGATCGAGCCGTTTGTCACGCGCTTCGAGAAGCTGGCCGGTGCGTCGTTTGAGACCGAATTCGTGAAGTGGCAGGAACTGAAGCGGGGATCGAGGAAGGTGCGGTGCGCGATGATCCGGCTGCGTCCGAAGACCCCGGCTGAAGGGCTTTGGAAAGAGACGCTTTGGATTGAGCCGGAGTCGGCGCTCGTTTGGCGCAGCCTGTGGATCGAGCCGATGCTTGGCGGCGGAACCACAGCACTCGAGACCATCCGGCAGGTGGACTACGACTGGCGTGTTGTCGATTCGCCGCCGCCGGACGGGGTGTTTCAGTCCGAGAAGTTGAAGAAGTACAAGAAGGTGGACACGATCACGTTCAGGCCCATGGGCGGGCTGCCGCGACCAGTGATGTGAGGCGGATTACGCGCCGAGCAGCGCCAGCGCCTTTGCTCCGGAATCGTCGATGGGATCGAGGCCGGAGAGGACGAGGTCGGCGTGGGCTCGGGTCGGCAGGATATGTAGGTGGGCCATGGGTTTGACAGTCTCCTCGAACTGCCAGTGGACGCTTTCGGGGGTGCGGCCGCGTTCGATGACGTCACGTTTGAGGCGGCGTTCGAGGCAGACTTCGTCGGGGGCGTCTACATAGAGCTTGAAGTCGAGCAGGGCGCGGAGTTCGGGCCAGTAGAGGGCGAACAGTCCTTCGAGGATGACGAGAGAGCCGGGCTGGATGATTTCGTCGCCGGAGGCGCGGGCGTGGGTGGCGAAGTCATAGAGCGGGGCGCGGATGGAGTGGCCTGCGGCCAATAGGCCCGCATCGGCGAAGATCTGAAGAGAATCCACCGATGCGGGCTCGTCGAAGTTGGTCCGCGCTCGGACCTCGAGGGGGAGGTGGGCCAAATCCTTGTAGTAATGATCGAGGTTGAGGATGTGCGCGCCTGTCTGGCGACTGAGCCAGCGGGCCAGTTCGGTTTTACCCGAACACGACGGACCTGCGACACCCAACAGGCGCGGTTTCATCCTTGAGGTCTCCTACGCCCTAGCCTCGGTTTGAATGCGGGCCTGGGGGGGAGGCGGCGGCGCCTGCAGCTTCACGCTCACCAGCTTGGATACGCCTTGTTCCTGCATGGTGACGCCGTAAAGCATCTCGGCCGTCTCCATGGTCTTTTTGGCGTGGGTGATCACGATGAACTGCGTTTGCGCCGCCATTTCTTTGAGCAACTGTGAGAGGCGGCCGACGTTGACTTCGTCGAGCGGGGCGTCCACCTCGTCGAGGATGCAGAACGGGCTGGGCTGATAGCGGAAGATGGCCATCAGCAGCGAGACGGCGGTGAGCGCCTTTTCGCCGCCCGAGAGAAGCTGGACGTTCTGCAGGCGCTTGCCCGGAGGCTGGGCCTGGATTTCGATGCCCTGGTCGAGGGCGTCGCCTTCGCCGGTCAGCCGCATTTCGCCCATGCCGCCGCCGAACAGGATGCGGAACATCTCCTTGAAGTTTTCGTTGATGACGGCGAAGGCTTCGGTGAAGCGCTTGCGGGACTCGGTGTCGATTTCGAAGATGGCTTTTTCGGTGTCGCGGATGGAATCGATAAGGTCCTGGCGCTGGGTATTGAGGAAGTCGTAGCGCTGCTGGGATTCCTGGTATTCGGTCAGGGCCTCGGGGTTGACGGGGCCGAGCGCTTCGATTCGGCGGCGGAGGTCGGAGACTTTGTCCTCGGCCTCGGCGACGGCGATTTCGTCGGGTTCGGGTTCGGACTCATCGCGCGCGGCGGCGAGTTCGGCGACGGCGATGGAGAGGTCTTTGCGGCAGGTTTCGTCGAGGTGCCGAAGGTCGCTCTGGCGGCGGACGAGTTCTAGTTCGATCTGGGAGCGCTTCTCCTGCAGCACGCTGGACTGGCCGCGCAGAGCCTTCAACTCTTCGTCTCGGGCGGCGAGCTGGGCGCGTTGTTCCTCTTCGAACTTGGCGAGTTCAGCGACGCGGGCGTTGAACTTTTCGATCTCGGCGGTGAGCGTGCTAGAGCGCTGGTCGAGTTCGAGATTGTTTTCGAGCAGGCGGGCGCGGTTGACGGCGAGGCGGTCCATCTCTAGGGCGAGTTCGGTGCGGCGGCGGGCGATGTCGCGGATCTGGGCTTCGAGGCGGGCCGACGCGGATTCGACGCCGCGGCAGCGTTCGTCGAGTCCGGCGAGTTCGACGCGCAGGACGGAGTGTTCCTCGGCGAGCAGGGAGGTGCGGGACTTCACCTCTTCAAGCGCCATGCGGGCGTCTTCGAGGGCGGCCTCGAGCGCGGTGCGGGCGCCGTCCTTTTCGGCGGCCAGCGCCAGGCGCTGTTCGCAGAGCGCGCGGGCGGCTTCGGTGTCGCGGCCGATGCGTTCGAGTTCCTTGCGCGACAGTAGCAGCCGCTGGGTGGCGCGGGCAGACTCTTCGTTGATCTTGCGCATCTCCTGGTCGAGGACCAGGGTCTCCTTTTCCTCGCCCTGGAGTTGGGCGCGGACGGTTTCCAGTTCCTCGGCCAGGGCCTGGATCTCGGATTCGAGAGATTCCATTTGCTCTTGTGCGACAGTGAGCGCATCCTGTCTGGATGCAAAGGATTGAGCGAGTTCCCTCAACTCACGCTTGAGGGCGAGCGGGCCGGAGCCTGTGCGTTTGCCGCCCGTGACGGCGTGGCCGTGGTAGCAGATGCCGTCGCTCAAAAGGAAGAACAGGTCGGGGTATTGGAGCGAGAGGCGCTGGGCGGAGGCGCGGTCTTCGGCTAGGTAGCAGCGGGCCAGGCGCGGGACGAGGGAGGCTGGGGCGTGGGTGAGCCCGTTGGTGAAACGGATGCCGTCGCTGAGGCGGCCGGCGATGCCTGTCTCGGGGCCGATGGGCGGCTCGGTGAGCGGCATGGCGGAGAACTGGGTGGCGTCGCCGGTGAGGGCGGGTTCGACGAGGAACGTGGCGCGGCCGTCGAGGTCGCCGCGCAGGAGGTCGAGGCCGCGCTGGGCATCGGCGAAGTCGCGGACGACAACGTATTCGAGTTCTTCGTGGAGGAACTCTTCGGTGGCCTTTTCAAAGCGGGCGTCGGAGAGTTCGACGAAGTCGGCCAGCACGCCGGCGGGCTTGAGGCCGCCGGTCTGGTTGTGTTCGACGGCGGTGAACAGACGCTTGACGGATTCGGCGGTGTAGGCGCGGTGGGAGAGGATCTCTTCGAGAGAGTCCTTACGGGCGCGGAGGCGGGAGGTTTCGGTTTTGAGCGAGTCGAGCTGGCGGCGGGTTTCGGTGAGCGTGGCCCGGCGCTCGTGGAGGGTGGAGTCGAGGTTCTTGCGTCGCGAGGCGAGGGATTCGAGCAGTTCCTGGCGCGAGGCCAGTTTGGCGGAGACGTCGGTTTTGGACGATTCGAGGCGGTCGAGGTCCAGTTGGGCGGTTTCGGCGTCGCGGCCGACGCGGGCGCCGTCGCGCTCCATGGCCGAGAGTTGGGCTTCGGCCTGGGAGATCTGGTTGCGCAGCGTGGATGCCTCGCCGAGCAGGCGCAGGACCTGCTGGCGTGACGATTCGATGGCGCGTTCCTTTTCGCGGAGTTCGGCGGTCAACTCGTCGCGCTCGGCGTTTTTGGTGGCGAGGCGTTCGCGGGCCTCGGCGGCCTGGACCTTGAACGATTCCATCGACTCGGCGAGATGGATGCGTTCGTGTTCGAGAGATGCGAGCCGGGCGGCGAGCTGTTCGCCTTCCTGTTCGCCCTGTTCGAAGCGTTGGTCGATATTGGCGACCTGGCGGGCCTGGCCTTCGATCTGGCCGCGGACGCGCTCGCTTTCCACCTGGGCGTTGGACAGGGCCTGGCGGGCGCCGGTGAGTTCGGTTTCGGTATGCCAGGCTTGCTGGCGGGCCTCGGCGAGGAGTTTCTCCTCATCGGCGACTCGGGCCTGGGTCTCCTGGAAGCAGCGGGCGGCTTCGCCCAAGTTGAGGGCGACGCGGGCGGCTTCGCGTTCGAGGATCAGGTAGCGGCCTGTGAGCGAGCTTTTCAGCCAGTCGTCGAGCTCGCCTTTGAGTTCTTCGTAGCGTTTGGCCTTGCCGGCCTGACGTTTGAGCGAGTTGACCTGGCGGGTGACCTCTTCAAGGATGTCGAAGACGCGGGTGAGGTTCTGTTTGGCGCCTTCGAGTTTGGCTTCGGCGAGGCGGCGCTTGGTTTTGAATTTGGAGATTCCGGCAGCTTCCTCGATGACGGCGCGGCGGTCGAGGGGTTTGGAAGAGAGAATCTGGCCGATGCGGCCCTGCTCGATGATGGCGTAGGATTCGGGTCCAAGGCCGGTGCCCATGAACAGTTCCTGGATGTCGCGGAGGCGGGCCATCTTGCCGTTGATCAGGTATTCGGACTCGCCGGAGCGGAACAGCCGGCGGGTGATGGTGATTTCCTGCTCCTTCGACGGAGCGTCGGCGGCAACGGCCACCGCGGCGGCCTTTTCGAAGGCCTGGATACCCTCGGCGAGAGCGTCGCCGGAGTCGTTGGAGTGGCCATTCGCGTTGCCGTTCTTGGGCTGTTCGGGGCGCGTACCGGGGATGATGGTTGCCCCTTTGGGGTCGACCAGGACGAGGCTGACCTGAGCCATGCCGACGGGTTTGCGGTCGCGGGTGCCGGCGAAGATGACATCTTCCATGCGGGTGCCGCGCAGGCTTTTCGCCGATTGTTCGCCGAGAACCCAGCTGATGGCATCGGAGAGGTTCGATTTGCCGCAGCCGTTCGGTCCGACGATGGCCGCCACCCCGCTGCCAGTGAACCGCATTTCAGAGCGGTCGCAGAAGGATTTGAAGCCCTGCAGTTCAACGCGTTTGAGGATCAGCAACGGTCGCCTTCCTTTCGACGATGGACAAAGGGTATCGATCCTGCCGGATTCGCCGGAGGACCGCTCGGGGGGGCGTGATTTCAGGGTACATGAGGATGAGGGCGAATGCAAGAGGCCCGCTGGCTGATTTTGGGTGGATTCATCCATCACCACAAGATATTGTGGGCAACTTCCCGGAACCAATCAACTTCTAGAATCTGGACAGTTCGTTTGATCAGTGTCGCGGGCTCCTACTTCCGTTTGTGGGGGGAGCTGAGTTCGACCTTGAGACGGAGCCAGTCGGGCATGAGTTTCGAGAGAAGGACGGCGGCCTTGTACTGCCAGCCGGGGACGACGAAGAGTTTCCTTGAGGCCAGGGCGTCGAGCGACTGGCGGACGACGAAGGCGGCCTCCATCCACAGCCATTTGGGGACGAGTTCGCGTTTGATGCCCAGGGTGTCGTGGAATTCGGTGTAGGTGAAGCCGGGGCAGAGGGCCTGGACGGCGACGGGCGAGCCGAGGGCGTCGAGTTCGAGGCGGAGACCTTCGGTGAACTGGTTCATCCAGCCTTTGGTTGAGCAGTAACTGGCGTTGCCGGCGGAGCGAAACGAGGCGGCGACGGAGCTGACGTTGATGATGCCGCCTGAGCTGCGCTCGATCATGCAGGGCAGGGCGGCGCGGGTGAGGCGCATGGTGGCCAGGACGTGGACCTTGACCATGTCGATCTGGCGCGAATAATCGGTTTCGTGGAAGAAGCCGAGGGTACCGAAGCCGGCGTTGTTGACCAGCAGGGTGAGCGTGGGTTCGGATTCCATGCGGCGGGCGACGTCTTCGATCTGGGACTCGTCGGCGAGGTCGGCGCAGAGGGGTTCGGCATGGACGGGGTGGGCGAGTTCGAGTTCGCGGCAGAGGGCTTCGAGGCGGTCGAGACGGCGGGCAACCAGCAGCAGGTTGTATCCACGCTGGGCGAGCATGCGGGCGAAGACTTCGCCGAGGCCCGAGGAGGCTCCGGTGATCACGGCCAGGGGGCGGGGAGTGGACATATTTCGATTGTGTTCCTGTGCGGTGGTGTGGCTCGCTATAATCGTACGCGATGCAGGCTCAGGCGCTCCATCTCCATACCTACTTCATGTTCCCGTTCGCGGTGGACAAGGAAGCGGTTATGGCCGACCACCAGAAGGTGTGGGGCGCGCACGACCATTGGATTGAGGGGCTGGACGAATGGATCGCCGACCACGGCCATGCAGCCGGTTCGCCTGTGGCAGGAAAGTTGGGGCGGTGGCAGCGGGACAGCTACCGGCGTTTCGACATGGATAGCTTCGCCTACCAGGACATGGTGTTCTTCCATCCCTTCGTGCGGCGGGTGTTTTTCGATGTCGGGGAGGCGTTTTCGAGCGAGATCGGGGGCGGGGAATCGCTGGTGCGATGTTATGCGATTCCGCTGACGGCGCTGGGCGAGACGGGCCGAAGGCTGATTTTCGAGGCCTCGGACGCGCGGGGCCGCAAGGCGTCGGTGTGGGTGAACGACCTGCGGATGTTCCTGTTCGCCAACGGCATTGGCGTGCTGACGATCGGCGTGGAAGCGGCGCATATCAGCATCACAGAGGCGCTGTGGATCAACGAGATGATGCGCAAGGTGTATCCGTCCAGCGGCCGCCAGGTGCGCGAAGGCCGGACGCCGGAACGGCTGGCGCTGAAGCTCGAGGGCGGCGGGGACACGCAGGTGCTGGTGGACGAAACCATCGAAAAATGCGCCATGCGGAGTTACCTGCCGCCACTGTCGAAGGTGATCACCGAGCTGCTGTATTTCGCCAACTACTCGAAGCAGGAGTTCGAGCCGGTGCTGGACGAGCGGATGATCGTCTACACCTATTTGTCGGTGGATCCGGCGAGCGTGGAGGAGAACTTCGACCAGAGCGAGGATTACGAAATCCTGATGAGCCGGCTGCTCTACGTCGACCGCACGGGCGAGGAGTACCGCTATGAGTCGGATTTCACGCGCGAACAGATGCGGCAGCAGGTCTACCGGCGCTGGGCGCATCAGGGGACGCTCTATGGGTTCACGTCGTACTCCAACGTGACGCTGGTGATGGGGCGGTTTGATTGCGACGAACATGAACTGCGGGAGGGATTCCTGGTCCACCGGATGTTCATGTCGAGGTACTACCTGACTGTTGTGGTGGCGCTGTTCTACCGGGCGACCTTGCTGGACTTTAGCGAACGCACGGCGCTGGTTTCGCGGCTGCTGTATAAGAAGTACGGCACGGTGGACATCGAGCAGCGGGATGTGCGGCTGGTGGGCCAGATCATGGCCGACTTCCAACATTTCTCGAACTACTGGTATTTCAGCGAACTGGCGAACAAGGACGAGGAACTGGAGCATTTCCAGATGCAGGTGAAGTCCTACCGGCTGGACACGATGAAGGGTGAGATTGAGCAGGAGATCGAGAAGCTGAGCGGGTATCTGGAGCGGGTATTCCAGATGAGGAATACGGAGTCGATCAACCGTCTGGCGATGTTGAGCCTGATCCTGGGCGGCGGGGCGATGGTGACCGGATTCTTCGGCATGAACTTCGCCCGCGACTTCGCCGGCTGGTTCTTCGAGGGCAAGCCGGCGACGTGGGCGCACTATGGGGCGATCGCGGCGGTGACGGCGTTTGTGGCCGGGAGCATGATCTTTGCGGTGTTCCTGGTGGTGTCGAACTGGGCCGATTACCGGGCGATTCTGTTGCCGTCGAAGAAGCGGATGCCGCAGGAGAGCCTGCGCAGAACGCTGGAGTTACTGGAGGAAGAGGAAGAGGAGTAGGTCGGGGCGGATCATGGGAGGCTTCCCGTTTCCGAGTTTCCGGTCTTCGGAAACGTCCCTGAATGAAGTGCGCGTCCCACCGGTCCCCGAAGATGAAGTAACGCTGTCCTGCGCGGGCCGTCCTGTGTTCGGTGATCCCCGAAGGCCGAGTGCAGATATCCTAGCAGAGCAGCATCGCGACCAATTGGTGCCGTGGCATGGGGGCGAAGCGGGTGCGGGCTAGCGCTTGGCGTCCCCGGCCGTCGATGTCGCGGGATAGCCGGGGAGAACGGGACGAAAGCGCAACGCAAGGTCGAAATGGCCTGGCGGGGTGACGTTTTGCCCCGGGTCCTCCCCTGCTCCTGTTTCAGTCAGATGCCGAACTGCTTCGTCTCGACAAACTCCATGCTCAGCAACGACCAGAAATCCATTGCGAGCTCGTTCACGACATAGTCATAGGGCATCCATCCATAGCCTTGGTCGCCCCATGTGGTACCCCACGAGTTGCGAATGAGCAGCGCCCCCGTGGTGGTCTTGTTGCACATCGTGTTCGTGATTTTCTTGCCGTCGTCGTAGCCGACCGCGACAATGGCGTGCCCCCATTCTGCTCGTTCCCCGGGGCAGGGGTAGGGAATTCCGCCCTTCAGATCGCAGGCATCGAACGACGGAAATCCCCAGAAGCCAAACATTGAGGGAATCCCGGCAGCGAGGTACTTCTTGACGTTGACCAGGGCATCGCTTCCAGCGACATTTGCCCCCAAGGGGTCATGGCAGAAGTACTTCAGAGCTTCGTAGTTGTCCGCCACGGCATATACGAAGCTCGCCGGTTCATTGTCAAAGTCCGGCGAGGCATCGGTGTAGGGCCAGTATTTCTCGTCTGGAATCCCGCAAAGCACCAAGGCTCCCATGGTGTTCCTTAGCCAGGCTCCTGTATCGCCCGTTACTTGCATCAGGTTGCGCGTCGCCTTGTAGACAAACAGACGTGAGCCCTCGATGTGCTTTTCGAACGCCCGGCGCTGGAAATACTCAACTATTCCCACCGCGGCATGTGCCGTACACGACCCCAGGCTTTGCTGGTCCTCTATCGGTGAACACCAAGCCCTGAGATCGACTGTTGCCGGCGCTTTCAGTTTCTTAGCCCCAGGCAAACCCAACTTCTTGGTTATTTCCGAGATCTCCGGCTCCGCGTCCGTGTAATCACGAAGATCCGGCAGCGGTGGCAGCCAGCCTGTGCCCAGCGTATGGGCTACCCCCGGAATCTCCACCTGTTTATACGTCTGATACATACTTACATTCCTCCTTTTTTGCCAACATGTTGTCTCACAACATCCACCTGAAAATCATGCACTTCACTCTCATCTTCTGTCTGGTTTCGAGCCCTGCCTCCTTTCCAGACGCCCGCGTCCATTCGCCAGGCACTTGGCTATGCCGGCATGGATAAACCCAATCCTGGGCGACCCAAAACCATGCAGCCGCCGCAGTTGGGGCCTGCCGGTTCCGTTGTGTCAATGCACTCCGCGTCCCGTTCAGGGGGAACGGCCACCGCGGCAAGCAAGTGGGTTTTTTTCAACTCCCACCGGGGACAGGCCAAGCTGCGCCCTGGTCCGGGTTTGCCTCGTCCGCTGAGGCCTCGCTCGTAGGCATAGCATCGAGAGCAGACTTTCCATTCTCCACGCGCGCCTGGAACGGCCACCGTGGCTTCCAGTTCAACCGACCCGACTTTAAATGAAGCCGTCGGGCACTTCTCCCCCCAATTGAGCCGTACGTTCATCCCAGCCATCCTTGTTGAGAACCAGCAACAGCGATGCCCGAGCGCGATCCCAGACAGCAGGGAGGCCCATTAATACTCGATTGCACCTGTCCCGCCCTCTCCAGGACAGTGCGAAGCCCAAAAAGGCACTGAGGAGAGAATGCACCGACGCGACCGGGTTGTCAATAGTGGGGTGGACGGCAGCGCGAGAAAGTGGTTTGATGCGCTTGACGGTGGTGCAAGGAAGCTGGGCGATCTCTTCGTCGGCATCGAGCCAGAGCTGGTTCCAGGCGAGCAGTTCGAGGTACTGAATGAAGAGACGGATGAGGGTGACCAGGAAGCCGTCGGCGGGCGGCGGCTGGTCCCTCCAGAGGCGGCCGATGAAGCGGAACAGTCCGGCGAAGGCGGCGCCGGCGCGGGTGGGCCTGGGTTACTGGCCGTAGGTGAGGCCGAAACCGAACTTGAAGAGCGGATCGCCGTAGTCGAACGGAACGTCGGCGGATTGGGCCAGGACCGAGGGCATGTCGGCGGGCAGGTCGAAGGGGAGTTTGCCGGCAGGTTTCGACTTGCCGAAGACGAGTTCGAGCAGGGCCTTATCGGAGGCGCCGAAGGAGGCAATGATGGCGGGCACGGCGTCGATGAATTCGGTGAGGATCACCGGTTTGTCCATGTTAACGATGACGAGGGTGGGCGTGCCGGTGGCGGCGACTCTGCGGATGTTCTCAAGTACGGTCCAGTTGGCGGCGTTGCCGTAGGCGAGGGTGATGCCGTAGCCGGCAAGCGGCGGGGGCGGTGCGGGTG
>JACZJQ010000304.1 GCA_014860455.1 Bryobacteraceae bacterium
GAGTACCGGTCGACGCAGGCGCCGCCGGATAGCGACCGTGACGGGATGCCGGATGAGTGGGAAACGGCGCGCGGGCTGAACCCGAAAGACGCCGCCGATGCGGCGGGGCCGGCCGTTGGCGGGTACACGAACGTCGAAGCCTACCTGAATTCTCTGACGCCTGCGCGGCCTGCCGCTGAGACGGTGAAGCGGGTGCCGGGACGCGGGCGGTAGGCGCGGGTTACGGCCGATTTCGTTCAGTTGCCGTTTGGGGGTATGCTGATGAACTTGGACGCCATGAGCAAAGAAGTGAAGCCGGTCCCCGAGGGATTCCACACGCTGACGCCGCACATCGTGGTGAAGAACGCCGATGATGCGCTGGATTTCTACGCCAACGCTTTTGGCGCGGTGACGGAGCGGATCCAGCGGACGCCGGACGGCAAGGTGATGCACGCGGCGGTGCGGATCGGGGATTCGATGCTGCTGCTGAACGAGGAGTTTCCGCAGTGGGGCGTGGTGGGGCCGGAGACGCTGGAAGGCACGCCGGTCACTATCCATATGTACTGCACCAACGTCGATGCCGCCTGGGAGCGGGCGCGCAAGGCGGGCTGCCGGATCGGCATGGAGTTGCAGAACACGGTCTGGGGCGATCGGTACGGCATGTTGCTTGACCCGTTCGGCCACCACTGGGCGATGGCGCAGCGGATCGAGGATCTGACGCCGGAGCAGATCGCGGAAGCTTCGCGCCGGGCCGTCGGCGGCGAGCCGCACCTGGGCGGTTCACCGGCGCAGTAGGACCGGCAGCAGCGGCGAAGGGACCGGAAAGTTCCGCTCACCGGCGCCAGGAAACCGTTCATCCGTTTCGGGCTTTCCCGTGCGACGGTCCTCGGCCATCCTGAGGCTGATGAGACCCGAAAACCGAAACCGTTCATGGCTGTTGAGCCTCCTGATGACGATGGGGCTGGCGTTGCCGGCGATGGCAGAGCCGCTGGCGCCGAGGGTGGCGGCCGCGCAGACGCCTGACCTGGCGATGGTTGAGATCGTCCTGACCAGCGGCGAGAAGGTGGAGGGGCGGCTGTATGGCGTGACGCGCGAGGGCGTCACAGTGATTCCCGGCAAGCAAGCGCAGGCGATCGCGCCGGTGATAGTGAAGTTCGACGACATGAAGAGCTTCAAACAGCGCCCGGCTGTGTTCAAGAACTTCCTGGCCGGATTTGGCGTGGTGGTGACTTTCGGGGTGATGGCGTCGGCGGTTGCGTTGGGGATGTGAGGAGGAGACGATGATCATCCGTTTGACGGCGATCCTGTTGATGACGGCGCTGGCGATGCCGGCCGGGGAACCGGCGATGGCGAAGGCGTCGAAGATGGGTTCGGGCAGTGTGGTGATTGTGCGGCTGACGAGTGGGGAGGAGGTGAGGGGGCGGCTGATGGATGTGACGCCGGAAGCGGTGACGGTGATGACGGCGACCGCGGCGGAGGTCGGCGAGCGGGTGATTGCGGCGGGCGAGGTCAAGTCGCTGCGAGCGCCCACGAACCGGACACGCGACATCCTGGCGGGGCTTGGCGGCGCGTACCTGATTCTCTACGCCATCATGGTGCCGCTGGTGCTGGTGATGGGCGGCTGACAAGCATGTACGCGGGGCGCGGGCGCATTCGATTAAGATGACGCTTGAAGTGCACGCAGCCGCAGGAAGGATCATATTCGCATTTGGCGCCCTGTCGTTTCTGGGGCTGATCCTGCTGTGGGTGCGCCAGCGGAAGCTGCCGCACTGGCCTTGGCCGCCGGCGTTCTATCCGCTGCTGTTCGCCTGCCTGTCCGGCTGGTTTGTCCTGAACCTGGCGACGTCGGACTTCCTGGTCCTGCTGGCCGGGGCCTGTCTTTTCCCGCCGCTGCTGCACAGGCTGGGCGGGAGGCCGGGACTGTGGGTGAACATCATGCTGGCGGGAGTGCTGGCGCTGGCGGCGGTGTGGCTGCGGGCCACGGGAGCAGAGCCGGACGGCACGGGTGTGCTGGCGGGGGCGTATGGTGTCCTGCTGGCCTTCTCGTTGTTGGCCGCGATGCGTCCGGGCGGGGCGGCGGGCCTGTGGTTTGTGGCCGGGGCGTGCATGGTGGTGGTGCTGGCGTTGTGGACGCGGAATCCGTGGCTGACGCTGGGGATGAGGTCGCTTCCGCTGGCGTTTCTGTTTGTCGAAAGCTACGAGAGGCGGCGGTTCCTGTTTCTCGACCTGTTCGTGAAATGGGCGGCCTACTACTCGATCGCACTGGCGATTCTGACGGGCGCGCTGACGCTGGCTCCGCAGGGGCTAAGTCCGCTGACGAAGGCGCTGCTGCTGCAGCCGCTGCTGTATATCGTCCCGGCGTTGCTGAGGGTGGTTGGCGGATGGCTGGACCGGACGATGCTGAGGCGCCCGATGCCGGCGTTGAGGGCGCAGGCGTTGTTCGCGGCCCGCTTAGATGGGTCCACCACCGAAGCGGCGCTGATGGAGCAGGCCGCAGCAGCCCTGGGCGAGATCTTTGGGACCAGGGCCGAGATCCGTCTGGCGGAGTCGGCGCCGGCCGGGATGGCGGGATGCGCGGCGATCACCGCCGGCGGGAGGAGGACCGGTTGGGCGGCTTTGCATCAACGCCCTGACCGGCGGCCGCTGTTCAGCGAAGACTACGAACTGCTTGGCACGCTGTCGGCGAGCCTGGGCACGGCGATCGAGGCCAGGCGTGCGCAGATCAGGGCGGTGCAGGCGCAGATCAACCCGCATTTCCTGTTCAATTCGCTCAACACGGTGGCATCGCTGATTCATGATGCGCCGGAGTTGGCCGAGTCGACGGTGCTGCGGCTGGCGTCGATCTTCCGCCACGCGCTGGAGAGGTCGCGGTCGGAGTGGACGACCCTGGAGGCGGAGTTCGCATTCGTCGAGGATGCGATCGAGGTGGAGCGGGCGCGGTTTGGCGTGGTGGAGGCGGACATTGATCTGCCTGGCGAGTTGCGGGGATTCCGCATTCCGTCGATGGCGCTGCACATCCTGGTGGAGAACGCCTTCAAGCACGGCGTATCGAAAGCCACGCCGCCGAAACGGATTGAGGTGAGCGCGGAGCTAACGGGTGACAGGGTGAGGCTGCGGGTGGCGGATAACGGACCCGGACTCGCGGCGGGAGCGCAGCCGACGGGGCGCGGACTTGAGATCCTGCGCGAGTTGCTGGCGCGGCACTACGGCGAGCAGGCGTCGTTCCGGTTGGAGCGGGACGAGGCGCGGGGGTTGACGGTTGCGGTGCTGGAGATCCCGGCATGATCCGGGTCTTGATCGCCGACGATGAAGCGCCTGCGCGGGCGCGGCTTCGGCGACTGTTGGCCGCACACTCCAATGTGGAAATCTGCGGCGAGGCCGGGACCGGCTGGTCGACATTGGCCGAGGCCGAGAGGTTGAAGCCGGACGCGATCTTCCTCGATATTCAAATGCCGGAGGCGACGGGGCTCGAAGTGGCGGCATCACTGAAGCCGCCCCGGCCGAGGATCGTGTTCGTGACGGCGTGGGACCACTACGCGGTGGAGGCCTTCCGTCTTCGTGCGATCGACTACCTTCTGAAACCGGTGACGCCGGAGCGGTTGGCGGACTCGGTCAACCGGTTAGGTGAACGGCGGCGGGAACCGGCCTTGCCGTGGGTGCGCAGACTGCTGGTGCAGTGCGGCGGCCATGCCACGGTGGTGGAATGCGACGAGGTGGACTGCATCATCTCCGAAGATGGGCATACCCGGCTATTCGGGCGAAAGCCGGACGGTGGCGTCTACGATTACTACCTGGATCTGACGCTGAACGATCTGGAGGAGCGTCTTGATCCTGTCCAATTCGCGCGCGTGTCGCGCTCGGCCATGGTGCGGCTGGCGGCGGTGGAGCAGATCCGGCCAATGCCACGGGCGGGCGGGCAGGCGGTGGTGCGCGGCGGCAGGACGTTGGATGTGTCGCGGCGGCGCTGGGCCGCTCTAGTGGCGGCGATCCGAGGCACAACGCCCGAGTGACCACAGTCCAGCCCGGTTGGCCAAGCGGCAAGCAGCGCAGATAGTCACACCGGGACCGGGCCATTACGGAGAAAATGTTGGCGATGAGGTGCGCTTAGCGAAGCGGGAGTTCGCAGCCCGAGGTAGAAGCGCTGATGGGCGCCTTGCGAGGCACAGAAAGCGGAGGCAACAGCGATGAGCGAAATGACGCGACGGAGTTTCCTGCCCCTGATGGGGGCCGCCGCGGCGGGAGTTGCGCCGGCGCGGCCGAACATCCTTCTCATCCTGGCCGATGACCTCGGATACTCGGACCCTGGGTGTTACGGCGGGGAGATCGACACGCCGAACCTGAACCGTCTGGCGCGCGGAGGCGTGCGATTCACGCAACTCTATAACTGCGCGCGATGTTGCCCGTCGAGGGCGGCGCTGATGACCGGGCAGTATCCGCACCGGGTAGGGATGGGCAACATGACGGGCGGCAAGCCCAGGCCTGGGTTTCCCGGCTATTCGGATCGTGTGAGCGCGGATGCGCCGTTTCTGCCGGCGGTGATGAAGAAGTCCGGATACACGACGCTGATGTCGGGCAAGTGGCATCTTGCTCAACCGGGTCCGATCGACCGCGGCTTCGATGAGTTCTATGGCATGCTGCATGGGTTCGACAGCTTCTGGGACAGCTCAAAGTACACGCGCCTGCCGGCCGGGCGTCCGAAACGTGAATATTCGCGCTTTCATGCCACCGAGGCGATTACCGATCATGCACTCGATTTCCTTGTTGGAGCGAGGCGGGAAGCGAAGCCGTGGTTTCTGTACCTGGCCTACAACGCGCCCCATTTCCCGTTGCATGCGCCGAAGGAACTGATCGACAAATACGAGCCCGTCTACGCGAAGGGATGGGATGTTCTGCGGGCCGAACGGTACGAGCGGATGAGGAGGCTGGGGCTGGTGGACAAGCGGTGGCCGTTGACGCCACGCAGCGTGGTGGGACCGAACCGCGTGTCCACGCCGAATGGTTGGGCGGCGAAGCAGAATCCGCCGTGGGACTCGCTCGATGCCGACCGGCGACGGGATCTGGCCCGGCGCATGGCCGTGTTCGCCGCGATGGTGGATCAGATGGACCGCAACCTCGGCCGGGTGATCGGCGACCTGGAGGCGAAGGGCGATCTCGACAACACGCTGGTGCTGTTTACGTCCGACAATGGCGCCTGCGCCGAGTGGGACCCGTTCGGATTTGACATATCGAGCGGGCCGCAGAATGTGCTGCACCGGGGCGAGCAACTCGCCGGGATGGGCCAGCCGGGGACGTATCACAGCACGGGTTCGGCGTGGGCGAACCTGTCCAACACGCCGTGGCGGCTGTATAAGCACTACACGCACGAGGGCGGCATTTCGTCGCCGACAATCGCCCACTGGCCGCGAGGGCTATCCGGACGGGGCACGTTCAACCATCAGCCGTGGCATGTGGTCGACGTCATGCCGACGCTGGCAGGCGTGGCTGGGGCAGAGGCTCCGGCCGGGTTGTCGGGGGCGGATGTGTCGGCGATGTTTGCGGGAAAGCGGCCGAAGCGCGGCCCGATCTTCTGGGAGCACGAAGGCAGCCGGGCGGTGCGGGACGGCAAGTGGAAGCTGACGGCGGTGTATCCAAAAGGAGAGTGGGAGCTTTACGATATCGAGGCCGACCGTTCGGAGATGCGCGATCTCGCAGGAGCGCAGCCGGAGCGGGTGAAGGCGATGGTTGGGATGTGGGAGAAGTGGGCCAGGGAGAATCAGGTTGTGCCGTGGATCTGGGAGCCGCAGTACCCGGCGGCGCAATAGAGCGGCCAGCGCGGGCTTGGGTACACTTGGTCTGAGGCGGTAGTCCAAGCCGGGCGGCATGACGAAGAACCCCCAGTCGAGATCTGGCAACAACGGCGGCGGCAGGCCGTGGCCGGAGGCTTGCGCCGTAGACATCAAAGAGTTGCGGCACAGGTACGCGTCGGGGCGCGAGGTGCTGCAAGGCATTTCGCTTACGCTCAAGCCGGGCGAGCATGTGCTGCTGGCCGGGCGGTCGGGGGCGGGCAAATCGACGCTGGCACTGCATCTGAACGGGATTCTGTTGCCCAGCGGCGGCGAGGTGCTGGTTGACGGCAGGCGGGTGGACAAATCCAACATTTCCTATGTCCGAAGCCGTGTGGGGATTGTGTTTCAGGATCCGGACGACCAGTTGTTCACGCCGACGGTGGGCGAGGATGTCCTGTTCGGGCCGCTGAACCAGGGGTTCACGGAACAGGAAGCCGCGGAGCGGATGGAGGCGGCGCTGGAGGTGGTTCGTCTGCAGGGATTCGAGAAACGGCTGAACCACGAATTATCCTATGGCGAGAAGCGGCGTGCGGCGCTGGCGACGGTGCTGGCGATGCGGCCGGGGCTGATCGTATTCGACGAACCGTTCGCCAACCTGGACCCGGCGATGGTGGAGCATCTGGCCGAGATCATCCGGGAGTTGCCAGTGACGGTGATACTCATCTCGCACGAGATCCTTCCGGCGCTGGAATGCTGCCAGAGGATGATTGTCATGGGCGAAGGGGTGATCGATGCCGACGGCGAGGCGATTGAGGTGGCCCGGAACCGGGAGTTGCTGAGCCGACACGGGCTGGATTTCTTCTTCTACAGCAGGGTGTGGAACGAGTTGCAGGCAGACGATCCGGTTTGAATCAGGCGCGGCGGGCGCGGAGTCCGTAGAGGAAGCCGCTGACTCCGACGATTAGGCCGACGCCGAGCAGGGCGCGTTCGAAGCGGGAGGGTTCCGGCGGAGGGGCCGCGGGCGAGGCCGGGGTGAACGGGTCTGGGATTTGGATGGCGGTTTCAACGCGGTGGCCCATTTCGTCGTCGACTTCGACTCGCCAGGCGCCGGGGGAGGCGGGGCGGAAGGCGAAGTAGCCGAGCGAGTCAGTGAAACCGGTTTGGTGGGGCTTGCCGGGCGAGGCGGGCGAATAGATGGTGACCTTCACGAAGGGGACCGGCTCGCCGCCTCCGTACAGGGCGCGGACAATGGCGGCGGGGGGGGCGAGCTCGGATTGGAGAGAGAGGTCATGGGCCTGCACAGCGAGGATGCAGAGCAGGACGGGGAGCAGGCGGATGATGAACCGGGCCATGATACTCAGTATCGCGAATTTCACAATCGTGCTACCATTCGCGACGTAAGGAGCATTTTCTCATGTCATCATCCCTTGTCTCGAAGGCGGCCATAGGTGTGTTTGCGGCCAGCTTGATCGCCGGGGCGCACTACACCTGGATGGCGCCGGCGGGACCGCTGGCGTTGGGCCGGTCGAACCGGATCGAGATCGGGCACGGGCACCGGTTCCCGGTGAGCGAGGAGGCGATCGCGGCGGCTCAGGTGAAGGCGTTCGCGGTATCGCCGTCGGGCAAGCGGGTGACGTTGAAAGCTGCGGCGGTTCCGAAGATGGTGGTGGCGGAATACACGCCTACCGAGGCGGGTACGCATACGTTGGGATTCGCTCAGGACAGGGGTATTTCGAGCCGGACACCGGGCGGTCTGAAGAAGGGCGGCAAGGACGTGAACCGCGACGCGGTGCAGTCGTTCAGGACAGTGCGGACGGCGGTGTCGTTCGCCGCGACGGGCAGGATTGCAGCGCCGGGGAAGGCGGCTGGGTTGGAGTTTGAGATCGTCCCGAAGATGGAAGCTGGTGGGGTGGCGTTGCAGGTTTTCAGGAACGGCAAGGCGGCGGTGGGGGTTGAGGTGCATGTGTTGTTGAAGGGGCAGGAGGAATCGAAGGCGTTGGGCAAGACGGACGGGCACGGGCAGATTGTCTACAAGACCGGTGCGGCGGGTCCGGTGCTATTTGTGGCCGACATGACAGAGCCTGCGCCGGCGGGGTCGGTTTACGACCGGACGAACCTGAGCACGTCGTTGTACGTGAACTGGTAGGCGCATGCATATCGCGGACGGCATCCTTCCCGTGGCCTGGTGCAGCGCCGCCCATGCGGTGACATATCCGTTGATCTACTGGTCGGGGCGCAAGGCGCAGCCGGACGAGATTGTGAAAATGGGGCTGCTGGCGTCGGCGCTGTTCGCCGTGTCGTTGGTCCACATCCCGGTGGCGGGGACGGCGATTCATGTTGGACTGCTGGGGCTGGCCGGGATCCTGCTAGGAGTGAGATCACTGGTGGTCGTGTCTTCGGCGCTGTTGCTGCAGGCGCTGCTGTTCCAGCATGGCGGGTTGCTGGCGCTGGGGGTGAACGCGCTGAACATGAGCGCGGGGGCGCTGCTGGCGGGCTTGCTGTGGCGGGTGAGGTTGGGGAATGCAGCGGTGAGAGGATTCGTGGCAGGTTTTGCCGGCGTCGCCGTCCCTGCGGGATTGGTAGGCGTGGAATTCGCCTTGGCGGGCTATGGAAAGGGGTTTCTGGCCCTGGCGGGGCTGTACTCGGGGGTGGCGGTGCTGGAAGGAGTTATCACATCGGTGACTGTTGGGTTTCTGGCTCGAACCAAGCCGGCGGCGCTGGAATCCGCGTTCATGGGGGAGAACGGCAGTGACCGCAGTGCATGAGGCGATTGATCCGGCGGCGAAGTTGATCGCCTTCCTGACGGCGGGCGTCGTGGTGGCGACAACGCCGGGCTGGCAGCCATTGAATCTGGCTGTGTATGGAGCGATGACGGCGGTTCTGCTGATGGGGTTCAGGGCGCCGCTGGGGGTGGTTGCGAAACGCTTGCTGGCGGTGTCGCCGGTGGTGTTGCTGTCGGGAGCGGCGAGGGCGTGGCAGGCAGGCGATGTGACGGCGGGGCTGACTGTGGCGGCGAAGGCGGGGATCGTGATCCTGCTGTTTGCGGTGCTGACGTCGACGACGCCGGTGTCGTCGCTGCTGCAGGCGATGCGGCGGATGGGAATGCCGAACGCTGTGGGATCAGTGATCGCGCTGATGGAGCGCTATGTCCACCTGTTGGGAGAGGAGTTGCGGCGGATGCGGCGGGCGAGGGCGAGCCGGACGGTTCACACCATGGGTTTGGCGGAGCGGTTTCGAAGCGAAGGGCAGATGTTTGGGGCGCTGCTGCTGAGGAGTTGGAACCGTTCCGACCGGGTGTATCAGGCGATGCTGGCGCGCGGGTTCACGGGCGACTGGCCGGGCGGAAGCCGGCGGGTATGGGGTTTGCGGGATGCGGGTTTCGTGGTGGGGATGGCGGCGGGGTTCGGCTGGGCGCGGTGGATGTAAGCTGGCCAACCGATCCAGCGAGCGTCAGTTGGCGGAGTCCATCAGCCGGGGATTCACGGCCATGACGTGGTACATCCCGTTGAGGTTGGCGATCATGTCGCGAAGAAACTCGCGCAAAGCTTCCGGCCTGTAGCCCCCGGCGGCGAGATCCTGGGCTTCGCGCTTCAGGGCAAGATCGAGCGCCTCGTGCGGCGACTTATAGAGGCAGATGCCGCCGAACACGTTCCAGTGGCGGCTCTTGTCGGCCCCGTCCTCCATGTTGCCTGGGAGCAGGAAATTGTCCAGGGCAACCGAGCCTGGCAGGGCTTGGCGCGGTATGGCCTTGATCCACGAGTAGGGGATTCGGATGGCCTCATCCAGCAGGCCAACGGCTTTCTTCTTGTCGCCGCCGTGAATCCGCATGGCCTCCCTGAATAGCAGCACCATCGGCAGGTTGTGATTCTCAACAGCGACGTCGGTGAGTTTCCGGCTGGTTCTTGAGACAGCCCGCAGGTACCGCGGATCGTTTTGCGCAAATTGAACCAGCGATGTAAGGTCGCGCTGCGTCGTGGTGCTCTTGTAGTATTGCCATTCAGCGCGCTGAAGGTAGTTCTCCAGGTTGGTGACATCGCGAGGCTTGGCTGGGCGCTCGAGGTCGCACGAGATTCCGACATCGGTTCGCACGTGCTGAGAGATGACTTTGAGCAACGGCCCTGACGGCAGATCCCCCGACTCGAACGCGGCGAACTGCGGGCTGCGCAGAAGCTCCCGGAGATGATCGCGCAACCTCAGCACTTTGAGGCTGATGTCTGGTTGCCCTCTTGTCGTCAGGGTCTCGGCGTCCTCCACGAGTTCAATGAGGCCGAGCAGGACATCGAAAGCCTTTTCATCACGCGCGAGCGCCTCGACCCGGGCGAGCTTTCCCAAAGCGTAATCTCTCTCGATGCCGGTGAGTCCGGATTCTCGTTTGGTCCAGGCAGCATCCAACCGGACGGCCTCGGAGTAGATGGCAACTCCAAGAGCTGCAGGATAGGGCGCGGCGCCGCGTTTGGGGAAGGCGCCGCCAATCCGCGCAACGGGTGATCCGTTTGACCACTTGTAGGGCAGGGCATGGAATGGCGGCGGACGGTATTGGTCCACGATCAGGTACCTGTACAGCTCGCGAGGCCTTGGAAACGAGGCGCCGGGAGCGGAGAACGAGGCCTCAGCAACGTAGGGGTCGCCGCCCGCAGCAACCAACGATCGCAGAATCAGGATATCTTCCGTATCGATCTGGCCGTTCCAGTTCAGGTCGGCAAGAAAAGTCCGATCCGAAGCGATAGTGAATGGGGCATCACGAAGGTCTTCAAGCAGCTTCAAATCGGCGGCGGTCCATTTGTTGTCGCCGTCGATATCGCCCAACATACAGAGTTCAGACCGCAGATTCACATGGTGCGTGGGAATGGCCAGTTTCCAATAGGCATAGCCCAGACCAGCAATGATGATGACGGCGAGGGCCGCTACATTGGCTCGCTTCATGCGTGCAGTCTAGACGATCAAGGGCAGTAACTCGTGGTACCCGGGGTGGGACTCGAACCCACACGTTCCTTTCGGAACAACGGATTTTAAGTCCGTTGCGTCTGCCATTTCGCCACCCGGGCCGGTTGCGAAACCAGTTTAGCGGAACAGGGCCGCCGGGGGCTCGAAACGCCGGGCGGCGGCCAGGCGAGATTCGGCGTGCCCCATAATATAAACAGCAACCCTCGCCTTAGGGGATGGATCGATTGAAACAGATGATGCAGAAGCAAGCAGCGGCTCTCGCCGTCCTTTCCGTGATGGCCTTAGCCTGCGTGGCATGGGCTCAGCCCGCGGCCAAGCCGGCGGCCGGGCCGGTGGCGATCATGAAGTCCGCCGAGATCAAACCCGGCATGAAGGGCACGGCCTGGACTGTCTTTGAGGGCACGGAACCCGAAGCGATTCCGGTGGAGATCATCGGGCTATGGAAGAACGCCTGGGGACCGAAACAGGACGTGATCCTGGCCAAACTCGGGGGCAAGGCGGCGCGGACCAACGTCGCCGGCGGCATGAGCGGCAGTCCGGTCTATGTCGATGGAAAACTGATCGGCGCGGTGGCGCTGCGTATTAGCGTCTTCTCGCCCGACGCCATCTGTGGAATCACGCCGATCGAGCACATGCTCGAAATCAACGAAATCGATTCCACGACGCCACCCTCGCCCAAGACGCCGCAAAGCGCTTCGGCCAGGGCGGAGTTGGCCGTTCCAGAGAACCTGCTCGGTTCGGGTCCGCGGATGGTGTCGATCGAAACACCGTTGACGTTTTCCGGCTTCCATCAGCAGTCGCTTGATGCCTTCTCGCCCGTCTTCCGCCAGATGGGCATTCAGGCTGTGATGGGCGGCGCGGCGGGTAACTCCACGGGATCGGCGCCCGCTCCGGGCTGGCAGAAGGCGCTGGCGCCCGGCGATGCTATCGCGGGCGTGCTGGTGTCGGGCGATCTGAACATCACGGGCCTCGGGACGGTGACCTACAACGATGGCCGGCGGGTGCTCGGCTTCGGACACAGCTTCTTTAACCTGGGTCCGCTGAGCATGCCGATGGCGAAGGGTGAAGTGCTGATGGTGCTGAGTTCTCAGTTCCAGCCGAACAAGTTTGCCAATGCGACCGAAATCGCGGGTGCACTGCGGCAGGATCGCCACTCGGGCATCATGGGCATCCTCGGCGAACAGGCCGAGACCATCCCGGTGACGCTCGAAATTGACACGCCGAAGCTGAAGGAGACGCTCAATTTCAATATCTTCGTCCACCCCAAATGGACGCCGTTCCTGATGACGCTAACCGTCTTCAATTCGCTGCAGGGGCTGAACGACGCGGCCGCCGACGAGGCCACCTACATGTTGGAGGGGGATGTGGAGTTGACCGGCCTCAGCCCGCTCAAGGTGAAGCAGATGGCCGTGACCGGCGACGGACCGATGCCGGCGCCGATGGCCATGGCCGTATGGTGGGGCGACCGGTTCAACCGGCTGTTCCAGAACCCTGAGAGTGCGCCGAAGATCAAACGGGTGACGGCGAAGCTGAAGATGGCGGGCGAGCGGAAGCTGTCAATCATTGAGGGCGCTTGGCTGGACTCCTCCGAAGTGGAGGCAGGCGGGATGCTGACTGGCAAAGTTGCGCTGCGGCGCTGGCGCGGAGAGCGCGTGGTGAGGGAGTTTACCATTCCGGTCCCGGCGACTCTTGCCGCCGGCGATCACCGGCTGCTGGTGAGCGATGGAGACACGCTGAACCGCACGCAGGCGATGGCGGCGATGGTGAACCGTAACAGCCTGGAACTGGCCCAGGTGGTCTCGATCATGAACCAGGAGAAGGGCAACGACAATATCTACGTGTCGTTCCTGCAGTCGCGCCCGACCGTCTATGCGGGCGACAAGCAACTGGGCGGGCTGCCGCCATCGGTGATCAACGCCATGCAGGCGGGCCGGACGGCGCGGCCGGTGACGGCGGCGGCCGAGACAGTGAACGTCGGCACACTGCTGAAGTCGGATGAGATTGTCAGCGGCAATCTCGCGTTGAGATTCAAGGTGAAGTAGGAAGACCCAAGCGAATGAAATCGAGATACGGGATTATGCTGGCTACGCTGTCGCTGGCCGCGGGGGCATGGGCGGTGGAGACGAAGAAGTGGGTGGTGAGCGATGCCGCCGGACACGAGAAAGGCGATCTGCGCAATGTCGCTCTGTCGAGCACGGGCCGCGTGACGCTGGCTCCGGCGTCGAAATTGCTGATCGACGCGGGCGCGGCACAGGTGTGGGCGGTGGCTGCCGATGCGCGGGGCAACGTCTATGCGGCGGGCGCCGACGGCAAGATCCTGGTGTCGCGAGGCGGAGCGGCAGCGACGGAACTGGCGACGCTGGAAGGC
Organism: Bryobacteraceae bacterium; assembly: GCA_014860455.1. Taxonomy (GTDB): domain Bacteria; phylum Acidobacteriota; class Terriglobia; order Bryobacterales; family Bryobacteraceae; genus PNKE01. The sequence goes on from JACZJQ010000304.1 coordinate 13,057, forward strand.
GGATCGATCTTCGCGTTGACGCTGGACGCCAAAGGCGGCGTGGTGGCGGGCGTGAGCCCGTCGGGCAAGATCTATCGGGTGAGCGCCGCCGGTCAGGCGTCGTTGTTGCATGAGACCAAGGCGAGCTACATCTGGGCGCTGGCCTACGACAGGGCGGACACTCTATATGCCGCCACCGGCGAACCGGGCCAGATCGTGGCCATCAACGCCGCGGGGCACTCGCGTGTGGTGCTGGATGCCGGCGAATCGCACGTCCGTTCGCTGGCGATCGACGCGGCTGGCAATGTGATTTCGGGTACCGACCCGGCGGGCACGGTGATTCGCGTCAACCCCAAGGGCGAAGCCTTTCTCCTATTGCAGACTTCGAAGCGCGAAGTGACCTCCGTGGCGGCGGCCGCGGATGGCATGGTCTATGTCGCGGCATCGGGCGCTCGGGCCGCGGCTGCGCCGATTGCGGCCCCGACCGTGATTCCCCGTCCCTCGGCCAGCCCAACGGCTCAAACGCCACAGGCGACCGAACAGCAGCAGCCGCAAGCGCAACAACCGCAGGCGCAACGCATTGCTACGCCGGTAGTCCTGCCGGGCGCATTGGCCACAGGCGGCAGCGAGATCTTCAGGATCGAAGCCGACGGCGAACCGAAACAGATGTGGTCGAGCGCACGCGAAATTGTCTACGCGCTGGCGGTGGACGCGAAGGGCGGGCTGTATGCGGCCACGGGCAACGAGGGACGTGTCTATCGCATCGACTCGGCGGACGAGCACACCCGCATTGCCGATCTCGAAGCGCCGCAGGCGACAGCTCTTGTCTCGCTCGCGAATGGCGCAATTCTGGCTGCGACGGCGAATCCGGGCCAGGTGCATCAGTTGGGCCCGGCCTTGGCGGCGGAGGGCGTTGTCGAAAGCGAATCGTTCGACGCCAAGGCGTTCACCTATTGGGGCCGTCTCGATTGGACCGGCGCGGCCAACGGCGGGCAGATCAAGATCGAGACCCGCAGCGGCAACGACGAGCGGGCGCGCAAGTTCTGGAGTGCGTGGGCGCCGCTGAACGCAGGGCGCATCGCGTCGCCGCCGGCACGGTATCTGGGCTGGCGCGTGACGATGAAAGCCGCTGGTGCGGCATCGCCGGTGCTCGATAAGGTGGAGGCGGTCTATCAGCAGAAAAACGTTGCTCCCACGGTCGGGCCCATTGAAATGACTCCGCCGAATTACAAGTTTCCGGCCGCGACAAGCAGCCTGACGGCGAGCTCGACGTTGAGCCTCCCGGCCATGGGGCAGGCGGAAAAGGACGATCCGCCGTCACCCAACACCGCTCCGGCTGGTGCGGCCACGATGACCTTTGACACGGGCTGGCAGGGCGCGCGCTGGAAGGCGGCGGACCTGAACGGCGACACGCTGCTATACAAGGTCGAGATCCGCGGCGAGGGCGAGCAGGTTTGGAAACTGATCAAGGACGATGTGAAGGAGAACCGCATCGCGTTCGAGACCGTGCCGTGGGCCGATGGCCGCTATCTGCTGCGGGTGACGGCGTCGGACAGGCAGGACAACTACCCCGGCGAAGGACTGCAGGCAGTGGCCGAGGGCGAGGCGTTTGTCATCGACAACACACCGCCCGAGGTAACCGGATTGGCCGCGTGTATCGAAGGCGGCAAGCTGGTTGTCCGCTTCAGCGCATCGGACGCGATGAGCGCACTGCAGTCGGCCGAGATGTCGGTGAACGGCGGCGAATGGACCGCGGTGAAGCCGACCACGCGAATCACCGACTCGCTGCGCCACGACTACGCCGCCGAAACGGCGAAGCCGGATGCGACCGAAGCGACCGTGGCCGTGCGCGTCTATGACGAGCGTGATAATGTGGCTGTTCGAAAGACAGTCATTCGGCCATGATCACAAGAAGAAACTTCGCACAGGCATTGACGGGCGCAGCGTTTGCTGCGCCTTCATTGTTTCCGGCCCCGGCGCATCAGCCTAACATCATCATGATCTACGCCGACGATCTCGGCTACGGCGACCTGGGCTGTTACGGCCATCCGACCATTCGTACACCGAACCTCGATCGCATGGCGGCCGAGGGGCTGAAGTTCACGCAGTTCTATTCAGCCGCGCCGGTGTGCACGCCGAGCCGGGCGGCGTTGATGACGGGCCGCCTGCCGGTCCGCAGCGGCATGACTCGGGTGTTGTTCCCCTACTCGGACGGCGGCATGCCGGATGGCGAAATCACGGTCGCCGAAACCCTGCGCGGAGCGGGCTACCGCACTGCGTGCGTCGGCAAGTGGCATCTGGGCTGGCAGACGAAGTACCTGCCCACGCGCCATGGCTTCGACAGTTACTTCGGCATTCCGTATTCAAACGACATGACGCCCACCGCCGGGCCCGGCGCGCCTGGCAGCGCGAAGTCGCCGCCGCTGCCGCTCTACAGGAACGAAGAGGTGCTGGAGCGCGAGCCCGACCAAAGCCGTCTCACTGAGCGCTACACTGCCGAAGCGGTCGGCTTCATCCGCCAACAGAGCCGCAAGCCGTTCTTCCTTTACTACCCGCAGACGTTTCCGCACGTACCGCTTTACGCCGGCGCGAAGTTCAAGGGCAAAAGCCTGCGCGGCCTCTACGGCGATGTCGTCGAGGAGATCGACTGGAGCGTGGGTGAAATCCTGCGCACAGTGAAAGCGGTGGGTCAGGACGGCAACACGCTTATCGTGTTCTCGTCCGACAACGGGCCGTGGCTCATCCGAAAGGAGTTCGGGGGATCAGCGGGCCTCTTGCGCGAAGGCAAAGGGACAACTTGGGACGGCGGCATGCGCGAGCCCTGCATCGCGCGCTGGCCAGGCCGGATTCCCGCTGGAAGGACAACAGCCGCAGTCGCCAGCACCATGGATATGCTGCCGACGTTCGCGGCATACGCGGGAGCGCAGGTTCCGAAAGACCGCGAGATCGACGGGCAGAGTCTTGCCCCCGTCCTTGAAGGCAAGAGCGAAGGCTGGGAACGGACGCTCTACTACTGGAGCGACACCGAGTTGCGCGCCGTGCGCAAGGGTCCGTGGAAGCTGCACGTCCGCACCAACAACCAGGTGGATCAGCCCGGAGGGGCGCGCGACGTCAATCCGCCGCTGCTCTACCATCTGGAGAACGACCCGTCGGAGAAATACGACCTCGCCGCGGCACGGCCAGAGATCGTGAAGGACCTCCTGGCCGTGCTCGACCAGCACAAGCAGACAACCCGCTTCGGCGAGTTGCAGCGATAGGCGATTCAGTTCGCGCCCTGCGCCGGGGCATCTGCCAGGATCACGACATTGGCGCGCTGGAAAGCGAACCTGCGTCCGGCTTCGTCGACGATGTTCACCTGGGTGGAATAATTGCCGGGAGACAGATCCTTGAGCGGCAGTTGCAATTGCAGCGGGACGGTCTTTCCGCGGCCGTCGAGCCAGTCGTTGATGCGCACGGCCGCGCTTTCGAAGACCTTCTTGTTGCCGACGTAGAAGCCCACCGTGGCGGCGACCGACGGCTTGCGGCTATCAGTGACTACGCCTGGGTCGTAGACCTCAAGGTAGACGTATAGCGTCTGGTCGCGGCGGAAGACGCGCGTGACGCTGGGGACGAGTTTCTGGTTGTCGTGCACCAGCGGGTGGTTACGCTGGCTGCGGGCGGCACGGCGGTCGGCGACGCCCACCGCGGCGGTGACCGATTCGCGCTGCGAGGCGAGGACCAGGCTGGATATCAGCGGTTCAGTAGCGACGGTGGACTTGTCGGCCGGGACGGTGAAGCCGGTTTCGAACGTGCCCATGCGGCCGGTCTGGTTTTCGCGGACCAGCAGTTTGATCTTGTACTTACCCGAACCAAGCGTGAAGCCGGTGTCGTAGACCAGGCTGCGGCGGGCCAGCGCGCCGGTCTCGGGCAGCTTCACCTTGATGGCATCGCGGACGGCCGAGATTTTCGCGCCCTTTTCGTCGCGGACCTCGCCGATGAAATCGAAGTCGGTGGTTTCGGCACCGCCCTTCTTGCGCAGCGGCACGGCCGAGCCGGGCAACTTAACGGCAACGGGGATGAACCAGCGGCCGGAGCTGAGCTTGAAGTGATTCACTTCGAGGGCCAGCGGCAGGTCTGTTACAGGGTCGCCGAGCAGCAGGGCGTCTTCGAGTTGCTTCTCCTTCTCGGACGAGTTGAAATCCTTGAATTCCTTGTCGGCGTAGTAGCCGTTGCGGTAGTCGATCTTGGCTTGCAGCGCGGGCGCGAGTTTGACGTCCACCTTGCGGTAGCGGCCGTCTCGATTGGGATTCGAGCTGTAGTAGCCGAGGATGTAGTAGCTCGAAATGTCGTTCTGGGCCATGCGGATGCCCTGCGTGAGGTCGTTGGAATCGATCAGCGCTTTGCCGCCTGTTTCGGAGGCGAGGGTGTCGAGGGTGTCCTGCTGGCTGTTGAAGCTCTCGCGCTGGCGGTTCTGCGTTCTGCCGGAGAACAGGCCGCTGCCGCTGGACGCGCCCACCGAGGCGTCGCCGCCGGGAGGCAGTGCCATGAGCCCGCGGACATCGACGGGATAGAAGCTGACATTCGAACGCACGGCGGCGTTCAATGTGGAGCGCAACTGCGACTCATTCTCCGAACCGGTCTTGCTGACGCCAGACGAGAAATAGACCAGCGCCTTTTTCTCAGGCAGAGCCATCAGCGATGTGGCGGCCGTTTCCAGGGCGCTCAGCCGGCGATCGGTGTTGAAGATGTTGAACTCGGTTTCGTCTAGAGCAAAGGCGGCCGTGTCGGAAGAATCAACCTCAGTCTCGCCCTGCTGGGCGAAGTCGCTGGCTTCGCCCGGCTTGAAGCGTTTGAGAGCTTCGATCAGGCGATCTTTGTCGGAGGTGAACTCCTCGACGGTCTGCAGCTTCGTGCCGAAGCTCATGATAGAGACGACATCCTCGGGCGCCATTTGTTTGTGGAGGTAGTCCTCGGCTGATTGAAGGGCGCGCACCTGGTCGATGGTCTCGAGCGACGACATGTCGAAGAACAGGACGATCAGGCGCTTGTCGCGGAATCGCTTCGCGCCTTCCATCATCTGCTGGGCGCGCGTGCGGAGTTGGGCCTGTGCCGCGGCAGGCGCGGCTTCAAGGGTAACGGCGCCTTGCGTGGCCGGGCCTTCGAGTCGCTGGAACTCAAAAACTGCGATCTTCTGCGGTTTGCCGTCCTCGGAGACGGTGAAGTCGTTGGCGGACAGGTTCTCGACGGGCTTGCCGTCCTTCGAACGGGCGAAGACGTTGAGGATGACCAGATTCGATTCGGCGCGGAAGACCGGGATATCGCCCGCCTGTTGCGCGAATAGAGTCCCGGCGGCGAGGAGTGCGATGAGTGAGCGTCTCATGATCTAGCGCCTTTCCTAGAAGCGGAGCCGGAGCGACACCGTGACTGAGCGCATGTCGCCGGCGCTGGTGGCCAGGCCGTAGTTAATCGAGTTGACCACTGTGCCGAGGCCGGTGATGTTGGCGTGATTCAGCAGGTTGTTGGCCGAGGCGCGCAGTTCAATCTGGCGGCGCGTCTCCTTGCCCAGTTGCAGCGACCGGCCGACGTTGGCATTGATCAGCACCATCGGCTGGCCTGGAATTGTGTTGCGGGCGGCGTTGCCGTATGTGCCCGACGACGGGACGGTGAACGCGGCGAGGTTGAAGTAGCCGGTGGAGGATTCGATTGACGCCCCTGTGGAATCGGCCCGCGCGCTGCCGATGGCGCCTGTGCCGCCGGCGTCGGACGCGGTGCCGAGGACGCGTGCGGTAAACGGCGTGCCAGTCTGGGCGGTAATGCCGAAGCCGATGGTCCAGTCGCGGAGAGCATTGACGGCCCAGCGCGGCAGGCCTCGTGTGCGAGTGCCGGTGACCGGCGACGAATACATGCCGTTGAGGCTGAGCTGATGGCGGCGGTCGAAGCTGGACAGGGCGCGCTCGGCGGCGAGATTGGAATCGTCCTGTGCGACGACGTTGCCGGCTCCGCCGAATGTGGAAGCGTTGTCGATTGATTTGGAATAAGTGTAGAGAGCACCTAAGGCAAGCCCGCGGCGCATCCGCTTATTCAGCCGGATCTGGCCGGCGTGGTAGATAGAATTGCCCTCAGGGCTTTCATAGGTGAAGCCGACAGCGTTGCCGATCACGCGATTATCTTCAGAGTCGGCGGCGGAGCCAGTGGGGGCGCGGTTGGGCAGCCGTGACAGGACCAGTTTGGTCCCCTTGGTGCCGAGGTAGCCGACGTCCAGAGTGTAGCCGGCGGGCAGCGTGCGCTGGATGGAGAAGTTCCAGGTCTGGGCGTAGGGCACGACGTAATCAGGGTTCACTGAGTATGTATTGGTGACTGTCTTTGAGATGGGTCCGGTGAAGCCGTCGGTCAACGTCAGGATGTTTGACGTGGTGGTGTTGAACGACGAGGTGACGGCGAAAGGCGGCTGCGCTGCGAGCGCGGAGGGCACGCGAGTAAACACAGATCCGTCAAAGAACAACGCGTATCCCGTGCGGACGACTGTCTTGCCGTCCTTGCCCGGTTTCCAGGCCAGGCCGAAGCGCGGGCTGAAGTTGTTCTTGTCGCTCACCACCATGCCAGAGGGGATGGCCTCATTTGTATATGGGTTCGTACCGCCGGGCGTGACGACGCTCACCTCGGTGAACGCGGAGTTGGCGACGATGTTGGCCATGCGGTTGTACTTCTCGGTGTAGGGCGGGAAGAACTCGTAGCGGACGCCCATGCTGAGCGACAGACTTGGATGCGCGCGCCAATCGTCCTGCACATAGCCGGCGATGGATGTCGAGCGCAGGTAGACGTCGGCGCCGAGATAGCGGATCGAGCTGCTCTGCGGCAGGCCGAGCAGGAAGTCGGCCAAGTCGTAGCCGGTGCCGGAGATAGTCTTGCCGGAGGCATCGATCAGGCTGGTGGAGAGGCCTGTGAAGGTGAATGTGCCGCGCGGATTCTGTTCGGCGACGGTGTTCAAGCGCATGCGCTTCACCTCGATGCCAGACCGGATGGAGTGCTTGCCGAGCAGGCTGGTGATGCCGCCGCTATAGGTGAATGTGTGGTTGCGGCGCAGGCTGTGGCCGGCATCGTTGAGGTCGCCGTAGTTGGTGAAAGACAGGTTCGGCGGACCGTAGTTAATGGGCACGCGTGAGTTGCCGGTGATGCCTAGCGCGCCTGAGATGTCGTCGCCGTAGGCGAAGTAGGGGACCACGGCGTTGCGGTTGCGGTTGTAGGATGCGCGGGCGTTGATGATGAAGCGTGCCGAGTAGGTGTGGTTCCAGGTGAAGTCGTAATTTGTGCCAGAGCCTTCGCTCGCATCGCGCCAGCCGTAGAGTTGAGCCGATTCGCCCGAGCGCTGCTGCCAGGAGGTATTGAACGAGATGCGGTCCTTACGGCCGATGGACTGCGAGAGGCGCAGGCTGAGGTTGTCGGAGTTGTTGGGCAGCGATGTGATGAAGCTGTAGTTCTGGATGCCGCCGGACTGATTTGGCGTGGGGATCAACTTGAGCAGGCCCGCGGCGGCGGCGCTGATGCGTGCTGCCGGGATCGAGTTACCGGCGAAGGGGAGACCGCTCAAAGGGTCGTAGATCGTCGTTGATGTGAGTTGCGAGAAATCGCCAGAGCGCTCGGTGTCTCCTGGCATGACAGCGAAGTTCGAATACGGCGACCGGCTGCGCGTACCGCCGTAGTTCAGAAAGAACATGCCGCCTTCTGAACTGAGCAGTTTGGGGATCCGCAACATGCCGCCGATCGAAGCGCCGAATCGGATCTGCGAGTAGTCGGGCTTGGTGACTGTGTTGCCGTTCAGCGCATAAGGCGAGGCGTCGAGCGCGGAGTTGCGTCCTTCGATGAAGGCGCCGCCGCGCAGCATGTCGCGATTACGGCGGCTGGCGCGGTTGCCGAAAACGGCCTGTTCGCCGCCGCGCATGCGGTCGCGGCCGGCCATCATCTCCTCGACGCGTTTGCGCTCCTCGGGCGACATCTGGGCCAGACGTTCCTTCATCGCTTCGGGGTCCATGCGGCCGAATCCGCCGCCGGGACCGCCGCCTCGGCCGCCCATGCCTCCGGGTCCGCCGCCGCCGGGTCCGCCCATCATGCCGCCTGGGGGGCCTCCGCCCATACCGCCGGGACCAGGCCTGCCGCCCATCGCTCCTCCGGGACCCTCTCCGCCCGGCTGACCAGCCGTTTGCGCAACCTGCGACTGACCTTCCTGAGTCGTCGTGCCGAAGCCCGGTGCCACCTGGCCGGGACCACCCATCCCCCCAGGCCCGCCCGGACCGCCAGGACCCTCCGGACCGAACATCATGAGGTTGTCCACTCGCTCCAGACCGCGGCTCAAGCTGCCCTGGACGAGGAACGACTCGGTGCTATCAGAAGTCGCCATCTGCTGCGTAGCGCCGTTGGATGACAACGCCGAGGCGATGTCGCTTTCCAGATTGCGCATCAGTTCGGTGTTCTGAAACCGTCCGTTCGTGCCACGGGCGTTGGCCTTGGCGGCGGCCACGACCGGCCTGAGCGCGGCCATATCGAGCGTGACCTGAAACGGTTGTGCGGGCGTGGTTGGATTCAGAGTGATCCGCTTGGCCTGGAAGCCGAACAGCCGGATGTCGGCCTCGACAGGCCCTGACGGCGCTGGATCGAGCGCGAATCGGCCCTGTTCGTCGGTGGCGACGCTCTGTGTTTGCCCGTTCACCGTCCACGTTACGGTCGCTCCCGGCAACGGCCTTCCGGAGGAGGTCACCACCCCTGAAGTCTGCCCAAAGGCCATGCACCCGCTTGCCGCGGCCGCGCACACTACGGCTATCCAACTCATTCTGGTTGTCATCTGGTTCGGACCCTTCGGCCCTATCCCTGAAGACGCCGCTTCAGGCCCGCAAGATTACATGCCGGGCACGGAATCGGGCCACACGGGCTGGAATCTCTCGAAGTGCTCTGTCCTGGGCTTATCCCAGTCCCCAGTTTCTGCGCTCGACGAAGGTCTCGGGTTCGTAGGTGACGCCCCTGGCCAACCGCCTCTCTTCGCGCCTGGTCAGCCACAGCATCACCGGTCCGAAGATGGATGCGAACGATGCCGACCGGATGGAGCCGCATTCCGACCGGATCTCGTGCCGCAGCTCGGCGATCTTTGCTGCCACCGAATCGTTGCTGAAGCGCATGTGCCGCTCCATCGCCCATAGCAGCGCGGAATACTGCGTCCGCAGCGCCCTGGCCTCGCGCTCGAAGCGTTCGCGGACGCGCAGGTCGGGATGCAGACGGTACTTCTTCAAACCCTCCAGCGTCGTCTGGCAGATGCGGTAAAGCGACGGGCCGTTCAGTTCGAAATCGCGCACGAATGCGAAGTCGAGGAACTTCTTCGACTCGTCGCCGGAAATAAACGGATGCTTCCAATTGAACTTGAACTGCCCGTGAACATCGGCCAGCTCGGTCTCCGGAATCAGCCGGCCCTCGGACTCCATCTGCGCGTGCAGCGGCGTTCCAGGCAGCGGCGTGTAGAGCATGAACTGGTGGAAGTCAGTTCCATGCGAACAGGCGTAGTCGATCTCTTCGGCGATGTTCTCCGGCGTGTGATGCTCCATGCCTACTATCGAAGAACCCAGCACGCGGATGCCATTCGAGCGCAGTTCGTGCACAAGGCTCAACGTGTCGTGGCCGCTCAACTTCGCATAGCCCGACCCCGGCGACTCCAGTCCCATCCACACCCAGGAGACGCCAAGCTCGATCAACTCCTCCATCGTGTACTTGCGGATGGCGTTGGCCGAGGAGAAGACATACAACTCCCAGCTCTTGTTGGCCTGCTTCATGCAGTCCAGCAGTTCGATGGCGCGTGGGCGGTGGAGCAGGAAGTTCTCATCCATCACGAAGAAGGCCTGCATGCCTGTGCGGCTTTCTGTCTCTTCCATCACCTCAAACATGTCGCGGCCGGTTTCCAGGAAGTTGATGAACTTGCCCTTGCCGCCGAAAAACGCCGAGGTCGTGCAGAAGTTGCAACCCAGAGGACAGCCGACTGACGGGATCACGGTCGCCGCGGTCGAGCCGATCTCACCCGGCAATTTCAACCCCATCACGCGGTGGCCGAAGCCGGAAGCGATGGGCGGGTGTTTAATGTGCGCATCCGGATCCTGATCCAGGAACCGCCTCATCCAGCCGACCCCTTCGCCGCGGACGACGAAATCGGCGTCGATCATGTGCTGCAAGGCGGGGATGGCCGCCACGTGGCCGCCGACGACAATTGTTGACTTCGGCGAGTGCTCGCGCACCAACCGGCACATCTCCCGCACTTTGCCCACGTTGACGATGATCGACGAGATGCCCACGACGTCGTACTGATGGGCGGTCAACTCTTCAATGAAGCGTTCGCGGGTGGGGAAGTCGAGCAGCGTCGAGGGGTTCTCGATGTTGCTCTGGATAAACATGAGACCCCATGAGCGATGGAAGATGCGAAGTGAGTAAGGGCCTTGGGCGCGTGTTACCTGGTTGTGGTAAAGCTCCATCGGGTTGATGGACCGGGAGCCGAATTCATCGTCTTGTGCGTAGGGTCCGAAGACGGACGTCAGCAGAACCCGCGCTTGCCTCCCAGACG
>JACZJQ010000305.1 GCA_014860455.1 Bryobacteraceae bacterium
ACCCGAAACATCCGCCGCCTCCCACCCCAAGGCGTCTTCGCCTCCGCCCGATGGACCCCTGGCCGCCGCTCCTGGATCGAATTCCGCGCCGACTTCGCCGGCCCCCAATCCAAACTCTCCGGCGGCGACCTCGACGACGAACGCATCGGCGCATCCCGTAGCCGCAACGACATCACCTCGTTTTTCAACGGTTCCCGAGCCGCCGCGCTCAAAGCCCAGGACGGCCGCATCGCCATCACCGGCGAAACCCTCGCCCAACTGCTCGACCGCGTCCTGCCCCTCTCGCTCGCCGGCTCGGCCTCCACCCGCCTGCCGCTCTACACCTCGACCGCCGGCTGGGTTGATTTTGGAATTCGGGGAGGCTTCCCCATTTCAGACCGCTGGATCATCGAGGCCGGCGCCGCCAACCTCTTCGACAAAAACTACCGCATCCACGGCTCAGGCATCGACAACCCCGGCTTCCACGTCTGGTCCGCCCTGCGCTTCACCTTCTGACGCGGCCAGCGCTTCCAGCGCTAGTTCCGCCGCCCTCTGGCTGGCCGATTTCTTCGACTTGCCCTCGGCCTGCGGCAACGCCATCCTGCCCAGACGCGCCTCCACCGTGAAAGTCTTCGAGTGCTCCGGACCCTGCTCTTTCACAATCACGTATCGCGGCATCGGCAGCTTGCGCGACTGCGCATACTCCTGCAACCGGCTTTTGGCGTCCGGCGGCGGCAACGGCGACAGCGTGTCGCCCGGCTCATACCGGCGCAGGATCAGCCTTTCCACCACGTCCCGGCACGCCTCGATCCCCCCGTCCAGGTAAATCGCCGCGATCACCGCCTCGATCGCGTCCGACAACAGCGCTTTCTTCTCCCGCCCGCCGCTTAACTCTTCCCCCCGCCCCAGCCTCAACTGCTCGCCCAGCCCGATGTCGCACGCTACTTCGTACAAGTGGCTCGCACTCACCAGATGCGCCTTCAGCCTCGACAGCTCGCCTTCCCGCGCCGCCGGCCGCCTGTGCGCCAGATCCGCCGACGCAATGAAGCCCAGAATCGCATCCCCCAGAAACTCCAACTGCTCGTTGTCGCACACTTCTTCCCCGCCGGGTTTCACTTCAACAAGCAGCGAGCGGTGGGTCAGGGCGCGGACCAGGAGTCCGGTGTTCTGGAACCGGTATCCGAGCTTCTGCTGCAATTGCTCGAGATCCGCGCCCATGAGAAATTCGGCGGGTCTTACTTCGCGGCGGCGGCCTTCATCTTCAGCTGCGCCATCTTTTCCTGCGTTGCCGCCTGCTTCACGATCGGCGCGGCCTCGGGATCGGCCAGCGCCCGGTCCAGCGCCGCGATGCCTTCGTCGTACTTCTTGATCTTGCCGTAGCAGCTGCCCAGCCTCACCAGCGTCGCCGGGTCCGGTTGCTGAGCGTTGTCCACCGCCAGTTGCAGGTTCGCAGCGCAGGCTTCGTTGTTCTTGCGCGCCATCGCCGCCATCCCCAACCCCTCATACGCCTGGCCCGTGTAGTCCTTCTTCGCGGCTTCCCACTGCTCGTCCGTGATCGCCGGATTCGGCTTCGCCGCCACCTTCACCAGTTCGATGGCGTCCTTCGCCATCTTTTCTGAGCGGTTCAGCTTCTCTTCGCGGTCCAAATCGAACTCCCGCGTCCGCTGCGCCAGCGCCGAGGCGATCAGGATCATCGCCCCGTAGTTCTTATCGTCGGCTTCTAGCGCCTGTTCGGCGTAGACCACCACGTTTTCCAGATCGCCCTTCTGCTGCGCCGAAAACGCAGCGATGTAGAATGCCGTCGACTTGAAATCGGTGTCGGCGAACTTCATCACCAGGTCTTTGGCCGCCGCTATCCGGGAATCCGGATCTGCGGCCTGAAACATCGCCTGGATGGCTTCGCCTTCCTTCTGCGACTTCACTTTCGGTTGTTTGGTGCTGGCGGACTGGGCGAACGCGGCGCCCGCGAATGCGGCCAGCGCCAGGAGGGTGACGGCTATACGTGTACGGATCATGGCTATCCTCAGGGTGCCTCGTTGGGGGGCAGTGATGCAAGTTCCTTTTCGGCTGCTTGCCTTGCCGCGTCGCTGCCGCCTTCGACCGCCAGCGCCGACTGGTAATGCTTCCGGGCCTCGGCCATCTCGCCGGCCGCCCTCGAAAGTCGCGCGAGGAAAACGCTGGCCCAGGCCCTTTCAAAAGGCTCGGGCGAAGTCTCCAGCGTCTTCTCGAATAACTGCTGCGCCAACTCAGGATCCTTCTCCTGCGCGGCAATCCTCCCCAGCCCGAAGTAGGCCTTCGCGTGCAACTTCGCCGTCCCAGCAGACTGTATTAATCCTCTGTAACCTGCCTTCGCCTTCTCGAAATCCCTGCTCCTGTAAGCCGCCTCGGCTCCCTCAAACGCCTTCTCCCCCTCTGTCTGCTCTGGCTCCGCCGCTGCCGCAGGCCTCACCACCCGCGCTGCCCTCGACTCCGCGAACTTCACCCCCGCGATCCGCTTGTCCTCCCTGCCCACATCCATCCCGTCGATCATCGCCGGCAAGTACAACCTCAGCGCCTGCTCCTGCTTCTCATACGCCCCCAACGCCTCATGGAAGTACGACGTCAATACGAATCCCTCGCTCATCGCAACTTCCACTTTCTGCGCCTGACGGTCAAGTTTCGCCTCTACCGCTTTGACGAGGCTCATCCCAGCCAGGAGTACGAAATCGTTCTTGTACTCCTCGGCCAGAATCGGTGACGCGTGCGCAAAGTCCCCCAACCCTTTCTTCGGTTCCAGCTTCGCCTGATACCGGATGCACAGCGGATCCAGCAGGTAATGCAGATAGGCGTGACGGATATCCTCCACCCTCGGCCGCACCGATGGCGTGACGACAACAAAATAGTCGTCCATGTAGCTCCGCGCATGCACCTGGTTCGGCGCGCCCAGCAGGTCCACATAAATCTGGAATCGCCGGCCGGTCATGCCGCTGGTCGGGTTTCTCAGGTACAGGTTGACCGACAGCAGCGCATTGATCACTGGTTCCTGGTAGCTCGCGATCGCCTCGTCGTATGCCGGTTGCGCCGCCCGCCAGATCGTCTCCAGTCCCGCCTCCGCCCAAAAATCGGCCAGCAGCGGTCTCAGCGGCTCCAGCGCGATCACATCCGGCGGCGTCTGCGCCGGATCGTACTTCGCCTTGAATCCCGGCGGCGGACCTAACGTCAGAGCAAAACTGACATACCGGCTCAGCTCCGCATTCCAGTCCCCCTGCGGCGTGTCTCTCAAAAACGCCCTCAACCTCGCCAGGCTCGGCGGATTCTTTGCCTGCACCGCCCGCCGGATCTCTGCCCTCAACGGATGGTTCGTCGGCGAATCCATCTCGGCGTCATAGCCTGCCGCGTTCATCGCCGCCAGCACGGCAAACAGCGCCGGATTGCCGTCCAGTTGCGTCTCTCCCTGCGCCCCAGCCGGCGCGCAGGACACGGCCAGCAGGATAACCACTCCAGCGGCTTGGCGCATATCGATCAACTTAGGTTATTCTCCTATACATAGCGTAGCCGATTCCGGCTACTCCTCCGCCCCCCGTGGGTACTGGAGGGGAAACCCTTGAAGGATCAATCACTTTCAGCTATTCTGGGGTGTCACAAACCTGCCGTAAACCTAAGGTATGTGGCCCATTCCGCCGAACCATCGGGAAGGAAAACTGAACTGAATGCCGTTCCGCTTACGAACGTTGCACAGGGGGAGATTCATGCAGATCCAACGCAGTAACTCCATGCGGGTTGCCATCCTGGCGGCTCTTGCCTCGCTGCCCGTGGCCGCCCAGGTCGGCGGTTTCGGCGGAATCGGAGGCTTTGGCGGCATGGCCTCCGGTACCGGCTTCGGCGAGGTCAGGCCCGATGTGCCTTCGGTTCGCCCCTGGGTCACCGTCAGCGGTAGCGCCACCAGGGATCTTGACGTCCCAGGATCGGACAGGTTCCTCTATGGCTCCTCCATGGCCGGCGGCGTCTCCGGCTCGCGCAGTTGGGCCAGAACCTCCGTCGTCGCCAGTTACGCGGCCGGCGGCTTCCTCACCAACCCTTACCGCAACTCCAACGGCGCCAACGGCGTCAGCCACGGCGGCGGCGTTCAGGTCCTCCACCAGGTCTCTCAGAAAATGTCGGTCGCCATCGGCGGCTTCGCCGGTTCGTCCAACGGCGGCTTCGGCGTCGGCGGCGGACTCGGCGGCATCTCTTTCCTCGCCCCCGCCGCCATCAGCCCCACCACCAACCCCTCGCAAGGACAGGTCAACTCCAGCAATATCAATCTGGGTTTCCAGAACTTCGCCAACAACGGCATCGTTGACAACGAAATCTTCAACACCCGCGTCAACTTCACCGCCCTCAATGCCGGCGTCTCTTATACCCCCGACGGCCGTAACATGTTCGCGTTTAACGTTGGCGCCTCCCGTGTCCGCCGCTCTCTCGAATACCTCTCCGGTATGGATAACCTCGGCGCCGGCGTTTCCTACTCCCGCATGCTCAGCCCCAAACTTTCCACCGGCGCCGCCTTCGGCTTCGGCCAGTTCTCCTACCCCGGCTATTACGGCGGCAACCGCATCCAGAACCTCGGCTGGAATCTCGGCTATCGGCTCAATCCCTCCACCAGCCTCTCGGTCTTCTTCGGCGGCTTCCAGTATCAGGTCAACGGCATCGGCACTGTCACCCTGCCTCCTCCCTTGGCCGCCATCCTCGGACAATCCCAACTCCAGCAGGTCATCGATATCCGCCGCCGTGGCGCTTCCGCCGGCGCAGCCCTCTCCCGCAGCCTTCGCGTCGGCTCGGCCAGCGTGTCCTATAACCGCGGCGCCAACCCAGGCAACGGCCTTCTCTTCGCCACACAGCAGGAGACCGTCACGCTCTCCTACAGCGTCGGCACCTCCCGCGCCAGCTTCGGCACGGTCGGCTTCTACTCCCGCGGCAAGAGCCTCTCGTCCATCTCCGGCAGCATCGAAAACCGCTCACTCCTCGGATTCTTCTCTACCAGACTCATCGGCGGCCTTCACTTCACCTCCACCGCCGGCCAGCGCTGGGTCGAGGCCGGGACCCTCCGAAATCAGCGGAGCTTCCATGCCTCCGCCGGTCTCGCCTTCTCCCCCGGCTCCTTCCCCTTGTGGTTCTAGCAACTCGCACCACCGTCAGCCCCCGCCTCCAGGACCGATTGCCGGTGATATCGTAGGTGGCTTGGGAGGATGTCTCGTGCCTGAATTGCCCGCTTCCGCAAATGAATTGATCGCAAAAATCGAGTCCCGCAACGCCGTCTCCGGCGTCATCGGGCTCGGCTATGTCGGCCTCCCCCTCGCCGTCGAACTCGCTAAGTCCGGCCAGACCGTCGTCGGCATCGACATCAGCCCCGACAAAGTCCAATCCATCAACCAGGGCGTCAGCTATATCCAGGACGTACCCACCGCCGAAGTCGCCGCCCTCGTCAAAGCCGGCAAACTCTCCGCTACAACTGACTTTCACGCCATCCGCAAACTCGACACTATCGACATCTGCGTCCCCACCCCCTTGCGTAAAACCAAGGACCCCGACATGAGCTTCATCGACGCCGCCTGCCGCGAAATCGCCCTCCACATGAAGCCCGGCACCCTCGTCATCCTCGAATCCACCACCTACCCCGGCACCACCGACGAGTTCGTCCTCCCCATGCTTGAGCAGCACGGCCTGAAGGTCGGCGAGGACTTCTTCCTCTGCTTCTCACCCGAACGCGTCGATCCCGGCAACCCCAATTACCAAACCAAAAACATCCCCAAAGTCGTCGGCGGCATCACCCCCGCCTGCACCGAAGTCGCCCGCCGCTTCTACTCCCTGGCGCTCGACCACGTCGTCACCGTCGGCTCCACCCGCGCCGCCGAAATGGTCAAGCTCCTTGAAAATACCTTCCGCATGATCAACATCGGGCTGGTCAACGAAATGGCCCTCATGTGCGACCGCATCGGCATCAACGTCTGGGAGGTCATCGAAGCCGCCGCCACCAAACCCTTCGGATTCATGCCCTTCTACCCCGGACCCGGACTCGGCGGCCACTGCATCCCCATCGATCCCTTCTACCTCTCCTGGAAAACCAAACAGGCCGGCATCGAGGCCCGCTTCATCGAACTCGCCGGCCAGATCAACGGCCAGATGCCACAGTTCGTCGTCTCCAAGGTCCAGAACGCCCTCAACGACGTCGCCAAGCCCGTCCGTGGCTCCCGCATCCATATCCTCGGCGTCAGCTACAAACGCGACATCGACGACGTGCGCGAATCCCCCGCCATCGACATCATGCTCCTGCTCGAAAAACTCGGCGCCGAAGTCTCTTACACCGATCCCCACATCCCCACCCTCAAAATCGACGGCCGCTCCTGGCAATCCGCCGATCTCGAATCCGCCCTCCATCAGTCCGATTGCGCCGTCATCGTCACTGACCACGCCTCATTCGACTATGCCGCCATCCTCGACGCCGCTTACCTGATCGTCGATACCCGCAATGCCATGAGGAACTTCAGCTCGCCCAAAATCATCCGCCTCTGAGCGCCTGCCTGCGCAACGAGAACGGCCGTTCGATAAACAGATACAGCGGCAGCGTCGCCATCGACGCCAGCGCCACCGTCACCGGCAGCATCAGCCAGAATCCCGCCCCCTGCCACTCTGCCGCCGGAAACGCCCTCTCCGCCAGCAACCCCGCCGCATGCACCCCCAGCGAATGCGCCAGGTAGAACGAGTAACTGCAATTGCCCAGCCACCTCAACGGAGCGGTGC
>JACZJQ010000306.1 GCA_014860455.1 Bryobacteraceae bacterium
ACCCGAACCCGATCCCGATGCCCGCCACCACGCTCCCCACGTTGAACCACGTCGACGAAAACGCCGGCACCGCAAACTGGTTCAGCGCATTCAGAATCCCCATCGCCTGCGCCGCCAGCGCCACCAGCAGCAGGAACGGGAACATGATCTGCGTCAGCAGCACTGCCTGCCGGTACTTCTCCGGCGCCGAATCCACCCACCCCGGCGTCACCAACCCCACCAGCCACGGGCTGATAAATACGCCCAATACGCAAATCGCCCCCACCAGCAGGATGATCGACGTCGCCACCAGATTCGCCAGGTGCGCCGCCTCTTTCTTGTCCCTGTTCTGCAGGTAGTCAACGAATGTGGGCACGAACGCCGACGACAACGCGCCCTCGGCAAACAGGTCCCGCGTCAGGTTCGGAATCCGGAACCCCACCACGAACGCATCCAGCGCCGACCCCGCGCCAAACAGTCGTGAAAGCACGCCTTCGCGCACAAGTCCGCTCACGCGGCTCATCATCACAGCCGCCGACGCTACACCTGCTTTGCGGAATACATTCTCAGAGGGGGAGGACAAACTCCCTCTATTCTAGCGAGGCGACGGGCGTTCGTCCGGATTCGTCCTCGCCGTCACCGGTTCGCCGCCGTGGAGACCCATTTCTAGATGGCGATTCCATATGCCGCCAGCGGTTTGAAGCCGTGGCGCGGCCAAGATCAAGGGGGCCGCCCGCGAGGTGGGCGGGGCGCAGATCACTGCGGCTATCAGTGAACGCATCCCTCCCTCTCATCAGGCCGCCCGGCTCGCGTCCTCTTAGCCCCAGACGTCAGGAAATCCAGTATCGCCTCGTCAAAACGGCCAGCCGCCAGGCCCAATACCCCAACAGCAAAACCAATAATGCGGCGAAGATACGCCGTTGCAACCACGGCGGCTGCGGCGGAAGCCAACCGCCCAACTGCGCCAGGCTCCCTAAAAGGCCCCCGGCAAACATCGCGAACACGACGGGGCTTATGGCATGCAGTTCAAAGGCCATGCCGAAGCTTCCGTGACCGATCGCGCACAGTGCACGGGTCATGCCGCAGAGCGGGCAAGGCAACCCCGTCAGCCGCCGGAACGGGCAAAACAGCCATTCCGCCGGCTCGGCAAAGGCGAAGAAGGCCAGCGCCATCGCACACACTGCCGCCGTGATAGCCAGGTTGCCGGCGTCCGGCCTATCGCGGAGGCTCGGGGGAGGCAAAACCCACCAAATCCTTGTATGCCACGGTCACGGCGGCATAATGGAGCGGCATCGTCACCAGCAGGCCCACAAAACAAGCCAGCAGGCCAAGGATGTTGATGCCGATCAGAGCAAGCAGGAAGATGAAGAACCCGAAGTAGTCTTGCTTCACCACGTCGTGCGAGGCTTTCATGGCTGGCCAGAAATCCATCCTCCGATCCACGATGAACAGGTAAGTGAACTGATAGATGGACGCGACCACCAGTGCGCCCACCAGGCAGGCGAAGAGGCCCAGGAACGAGAAAACCGCGATCAGGATACCAGCGACCATTGCGGGCCCGATGAAGTTGAACCCTTTGAAGAGATCTCCGACATCGGCCCTGCCGCCCAGCATCACCCGCCAACAGACGATATGCATTCCGGCCAACATCGGCCCCTGAAGGATCAATGGCACGACGGAACTGACGACCATCATGATGACGACAATCAGCATGAACATCCAGACCTGACCCGTCACCATGGTCCAAGCCGTGCTGATCCACTTCCCTGTCTGGACCTGCGCGCCCCCGGGCACAACGAATTCACCCGTTGGAGGAACCTGCGCCGCCGCCGGTTGCCCGATCACGGCGCCGCACCGCGGGCAATAGCGCGCTCCGGCGTCTGCCTGAGCTCCACAATTGGTGCAAAACATATGCGCCTCCAGACGGCCTGTGGAAAATAACTACTCAGGATATACCACAATCCCGCCAGAAGAGCCGCCCTGCGAAGAAACAAATGTTAAGAGGCGCGAAAGTGCGAACGCGTCTGCCCGATACCGTGAGATCGCAATCTCATCGGAATCAGCAGTCTCCCGCACTCCCGCGCACTCCAGCAGTCAAGTTCGCCAGGTCTGACGATTCCACGCGCTCTTGGGGCGCAACACCCCTATTGCTGCGTCCGTATTTGGCTACGCGCCGTACCGCTCGAAGAACTTCGCCACCGTCCGAATCCCAAGATAGAAGTTGTCGAGCTTGTACTTCTCGTTCGGCGAATGCAACCCGTCGTCGGGCAGGCCGAGGCCCATCAGCACCGTCGGAATCCCCAGATGATGCGCGAACTCGCCCACGATCGGAATCGACCCGCCCGACCGGATGAACACCGTCTCCCGCCCCATCGCTTCCTTGAACGCCTCGGCCGCCATGTTGATGGCCGGATGATCCGGGTTCACCACCGTCGCCGGCGCGCCGCTCAGCTTCCTGACTTCCATCACCGTGCCTTCCGGCGCGTTCGCCTTCACCCATGCCGAAAACCGTTCGAACATCTTCACAGGATCCTGGTCCGGCACCAGCCGCATCGACACCTTGGCCGTCGCCGTGGCCGGGATCACGGTCTTCGCGCCCGCACCCGTAAATCCGCCCGCAATGCCGTGGATTTCGAGGGTCGGCCTTGACCACACCCGCTCGAAAATCATCCTGTCCGGCTCGCCCGTCAACGCTGTCGCACCGACCTCTTTCTCCAGGAAATCCTTCTCGTTAAACGGCAGCGACTTCCAACTCGCGATCTCCGCCGCCGCCGGCTCGGCCACCTCGTCGTAGAAACCCGGAATCAGGATCCGGCCCTTGTCGTCCTTCGCCTTGCCCAGCAGCGCCACCAGCGCCGCCACCGCGTTTGGCGCCGCGCCGCCATAGAGTCCCGAATGCAGGTCCCGTCCCGGACCCTTGCACTCGATCTCCATATACACCAGCCCGCGCAGCCCGATGCACAGCGTCGGAATCCCCTCGGCGTAGAGCGCCGTATCGGACACCAGCGCCACATCGGCCTTCAGCTTCTCTTTGTTCAACGGGACATACTTCGCAATCGACGCGCCGCCGATCTCTTCCTCGCCCTCGACCAGGAACTTCACGTTCAACGGCAGCTTGCCCTCGTGCGCGTGCATCAGCGCCTCGATCGCCTTCACGTGCATGTACACCTGTCCCTTGTCGTCCGACGAGCCGCGGGCATAGATGTTGCCGTCACGCAGGGTCGGCTCAAACGGCGGCGTGTTCCACAGTTCCAGCGGATCGGGCGGCTGCACGTCGTAGTGGCCGTAGCAGAGCACGGTCGGCTTGCCGGGCGCATGGAGCCAATCGGCATAGACCAGCGGGTGGCGGTCCGTGGGGATGATCTCGACGTTTTCGAGACCCGCCGTCTTCAATGCGTCGGCGGTGAACTTCGCCGCCGCCTGCACGTCGCCCACGTTTTCGGGAAGCGTCGAGATACTGGGGATCCGCAGGTACTCATACAGCTCTTCAAGGAAACGCGCCTGGTTGGCGGTGATGAATTGGTCCGTGGTTTGAGGCATGGGTTTGTCGTCCTCTCCGATTATACGAATCCCGCCAACTTCCCCAGCCCCCAGCTCTCCATGGGCCACAAGCCGCACCATTACGGGACCGTGACGGTGTGCGAGCGGCTCAGATCGCCCCCGTACAACCAGACCGGACAAATTTACTTTGGCCTGCGCTTCCGCGCAGTCGAGTACACCGATTCCTCAATTTCCTTGAACTCGGCCTCCGCCTCGGCGATTAAGCGTTCGGGGAGATCAGTTCGCCCGAGGCTCCGAGCGACGTATCCGATCATCCGCCTCCGCGCCGGCGAAGTCCGAGTAGCGTAGACTTCGGGCAGGTCCTCCTGCTCGATTAGCTGGGATAGAACGTATTCCATGGACTCGAACCGGCCAAACCAAGGCAATCCCTCAAGCACAATCGCCGTCCGAGCGTCGTCGACACAGTGCTTGAGGTTTCTACCTTCCGGCTCCACGTACCAAGTGTCACGTCTCGGGAGCATCGGCTGGTGTATCCCCTTCAGAAGTCGATGCCGGAAATGGCAATGGTATTCCTGAGGCTTGAGTGAAGGATCGGTT
Source organism: Bryobacteraceae bacterium (assembly GCA_014860455.1). Taxonomy (GTDB): domain Bacteria; phylum Acidobacteriota; class Terriglobia; order Bryobacterales; family Bryobacteraceae; genus PNKE01. Next base: position 4,078 of record JACZJQ010000306.1, read on the forward strand.
CCGTTCTTGGCCGGGTACTCGAACGGAATCGCCCGGAAGAAGATGCCCAAGTTGAGTGCGAACGAGAACGTTGTGCAGCCAACTCCTTCCGCAAGATAGCTATTGAACGACTGAAAATTGACGACGTGGATCTGGTCGGGCGAGTGCCGCCACGCACTCTTCGTGCTGAACTCCTTGAACCCCTCCCGCTTCAATAGCGGCCAGATTTCGTGTTTGATCACTCTCGCCACGTCTTTGCTGTCCATGAGTTGGATCCTTTAGGACAGCATAGCGGCGTGCGAGTTGCTTACGGTAGCGTCGGTCAACTCGATGCAGAACGAGATGACATGGTCATTCGGAGTATTGCACTCCCGTCTACGCTTCTCAGTCGTCATCAGGACGGCGAACGTAAGAGTGGCGAGGCTGCGCGACACTCAGAATGTCATCTCCGCCAGCACCTCGACAGTGAGAACTGACATATGCGCCGATTTAGAGCGGAGTATGAGGAGTGTTTGCCGTTACCGGCTCCCCATTCGATCATCGTCGGGCAATCACCAGGCCGGCATGTGTGAACTTCCGCGATTTTTTGACTCCACGCTTCCGCCCCGCGCCACGTATAGACATACGAGTGGCAATCGCAGGATTCGAAATGGCCGCATGGATCTCCGCCAACGAGCGGGCAGCGGCCTTTGAGGATCTGCTCCGCTCCAACGAGAAGCGAGTTCTAAGAACCGCATGGCGGCTGCTGGGATCGCTCGAAGATGCTAAGGACGCCGCGCAGGAGGTCTTCCTGAAACTGTATAAGCATTTCGAGCGGCTCGACTTATCGTCCGCGGACGCCTGGATCTACCGCACCACCGTGAACGTCTGCATGGACCAGCACCGGCGCCGCCGGCCCGAGGGCGATTTGGAGTTCGATCCGTCCGCCCCGGCGACCCAACAGAGCGGGTTGGAGTTGGATGAACGGAAACGGCGGCTGGAACGGGCCATCCGGCGGTTGCCGGAGAAGGAACGGGCGGCGCTGGTGCTGCGCGAAATCGAGGAATTGGAAACGGCGAAGGTGGCCGAAATCCTGGGCGTGACCGACGCCACGGTCCGCAGCCAGGTTGCCTCGGCGAAATCGAAATTGAAGGAGTGGCTCGCATGACCGACTGGCTCGACAAATCGCTCCAATCTCTCGCCGCCGAGGACCCGCCCGCCGAAGCCCTCGCCGAGGTCCGCTCGCGCGTCCTCGACCAGGTCCGCCCCAAGCGCCGAGCCTGGCTCTGGTATCTCGTCCCCGCCGCGGCCGCCGCCTCGCTAGCCATCTGGTTCGCCCTGCCCCGGCCCGCCGTCACCCCGGCGCGCCAGCCCGTCGAAGTCGCCGTCCAAGCACCGGCTACCCCAGCCCCCGAGCCGCCGCGAACCGAACCGTCCGCGCCTTCCGAACCCGTCCGCCGCCCGCGCCCGGCGCGCCCCGCTCCGATCCAGACGGCCAGAATCGAAACCGCCAAGACCTTTCAACCCAGAATCCTGCCCACCGGCTCGCCCGACTTCGTCCAGATCGAATCCGGCGACCCTAACGTGCTGATCCTCTGGAGCATGAATTCCCCGAAAATCACCGATCAACCAGGAGAGAACAAATGACAAAACTCAGCATCGCGATCCTGTGCTGCACCGCGCTGGCCTTCGCCGCCCTAGCCACAGCCCAGGACACCAAGGAAACCCCCAAGGCCAGCCCGGCATCGAAGCCCGGCTGCTGCGTCCAGCAGGTCTACCAGGTCAAACACGGAAACGCGGCGGCCCTCTACCAATTGCTCTACACAAACGCCGGCCAGGGCCAGACGCCGATCCTCCGGCACAACGAGTCGCTGAACGTGATCTCCGTCTACGGCACACCACAGGAAGTGAACTCAATCATCGCCAACTTGAAAGGCTTGGATATCCCGTCCATGAAGCGGGAAGGCGTTGCACACAAGAACAGCACGATCGAACTGACGGCCTGGATTCTGGCCGCGTCCGCGGAAGAGGTCGGGCAGGCTATACCGGAGGTGCTTGCCGCTCCTGTGGCTGCCCTGCGGAAGAACTTCGGCTACAGGAGCTTCTCAGTTCTCGGCGCAGACATTATTCGGACGGTTGAGCGTCAGTCCTTCAGCACAAACGGTAATGCCTCTCCGCCCCAGCCCAAACTGGCATCGCGAGCAGTTGCCAGCTACTCCATGCGGGCAGACAGCATCACAGTCGAGGACGGCGAAGCTGAATCAAGTCTTCGGCTCAATCGCTTCCTCTTCAGAATGGCGGCCCCGTACTGCACGGATCCAGAGTGCAGGAGCACCGCGAATTCCATTGTCCAACTCGAAAGCACTTTCCGCGTAAAGGAAGGTCAACAGGTGGTTGTTGGGCAGTCCAAGCTGGATGGCGGCGACAAGGCGCTGGTTCTCATCGTCAGCGCCAAAGTCGTTGACTAATAACGACCGCAGTTCGTGTGGCAACGCCCGGCCCGGAGTCTCGCCCACTCCCGGCCGGGCGTTTCCTTTCCCCTGAACCCGCGTCCCAAAACCGGACACCCGCGTCCGATCTCCGGTCATTCCCGGCCTTGACCAGACGAACTTCCCACCCCCGCGCCGCCCGCGCCAAGCCCTCTAATCACAACCTCCGCAGCCCCTCCAACACGCTCCGCCGCCGCTTTGGCATCCCGCTTGCCATATCCTAAGCGGTAGTCCAGCATGAAAAGCCTTCTCGACGATCTCCGCTACGGTTTCCGCCTCCTCTGGGCCAGTCCCGGCTATGCCGCCGTTGCCATCCTCACCCTCGCCACCGGCATCGCCGTCTCGCTCACCGTCTTCACGTGGGTCGACGGCATGTTGATCCACCCCATCGCCGGCGCATCGGACCAGTCCCGCCTCGCCGCCATCGAAAACGCCCAGCCCAACGGCGAATACCAGGCGACGTCGTACCGCGACTACCGCGACTTCCGCGACCAGATGACCACCATCTCCGGCCTCGCCGCCACCGCCCAGGCCGCCTTCAATCTCGCCAAATCCGGACCCGGTACAGACGCCGAGCCCCAATCGGTCCGCCGCCTCTGGGGCGAGGCTGTTTCGCCGAATTTCTTCGACGTCCTCGGCGTAGCGCCCTACCGCGGCCGATTCTTCTCCCGCGCCGAACAGTCCGACGTTAAAGGCGCATCGCCCGTCGCCGTCATCAGCCACGCCCTCTGGCGCTCCGAATTCAACGCCGACCCCGCTCTCCCCGGCAAGACCGTCCTCATCAATGGGCACCCCGTCACCATCGCCGGCATCGCCCCGCCCGAATTCCAGGGCTCCACAAGCGGCGTCGCCTTCCAGATCTGGGTCCCCTTCAACATGACCCCTCAGATGAACCTCTTCGGCGCCAACGCCCTCGACGACCGCGGCGCGCGCACCCTGGCGTTGATCGCCCGCCTCCGCGACGGCGTATCCATCACCCAGGCCAACGCCGAAGCCCGCTCGGTCGCCCAGCGCGTTTCCGACGCCTATCCGAGGTCCAACCGCGGCATCGGCGCCCGCGTCATGCCGCTGATCGAAGGCCACACCGGCGGCAGCCAGATTCTCGACCGCCCCCTGCGCATCCTCATGGCCATGAGCCTCGTGCTCCTGCTGCTGGTCTGCGCCAATGTCGCCAACCTGCAGCTCGCCCGCTCCGCCTCGCGCCTCAAGGAACTCAACGTCCGTCTCGCCCTCGGCGCGGGCCGCACGCGCCTTGTCCGCCAGCAGCTCACCGAATCCGCCCTCCTCGCCATACTCGGCGGACTCACCAGCATCCCCATGGCCATGTGGCTCGGACCGTCGCTGCTTTACCTCGTCCCGCCCGCCAACGTCCCCCTCCGCTTCGGCGATTTCCGCCTGACGCCCACAGTCCTGGCCTTCATCATCGCCGTCTGCGCCCTTTCGGCCATCGTCTCCGGACTCATCCCCGCGCTCGCCTCCACCCGCCTGAACCTCAACGAATTCCTCAAGGAAGGCGGCCGTTCCGGTAGCGCCGGAGCCCGTTCTCACCGCCTCCAGGCCCTGCTCGTCGTCGCCGAAGTCGCCCTTGCCGTCGTCGCCATCGCCGGCGCCGGACTGTTCATCCAAAGCTACTCCCAGGCCATGGCCATCCGTCCCGGATTCGACTCCTCCGGCATCCTCACCGGCCAGCTCTACCTCCGCGCAGACGGTTTTTCGAGCGAACAGATCGCCCAGACCAGCCTGCGCCTCAAACGCCAGTTCGAAGAGACCGCCGGCGTCGCCTCGGCCGCCTACGCCGACCAGATCCCGCTCACCTACAGCAACGCCGGACCCTGGCACACCATCGAAATCGACGGCTACCAGGCTCCCTCCGGCCGGGAGTTGACCGTCGACCGCGCCGCCGTCTCGCCCGGCTACTTCGCTGCCCTCCGCATCCCCCTCATCGAGGGCCGCGACTTCAACGAACAGGACACCCGCAAGTCGCCCCAAGTCATCATCGTCAACCAAACCTTCGTGAAGCGCTACTTCGCCGCCAGCCACGCCCTCGGCCGCCAGATCAAAGTCGCCGGCCGGGCCTCCACCATCGTCGGCATCGCGGGCGACACCAAGGTCTTCTCGCTCCACGAACCGCCCCGGCCCTATCTGTACCGCCCCTACGACCAGGCCATCAACTCCGGCTCGAACCTCGCCTTCTTCGTCCGCGCCAGCGGCGACCCCGCCCGCATCGCCTCCAGCCTGCGCGGCGTGACCACGCGTGTCGATGCCCGCCTGGCCGCCTTCGAAGCCATCCCCCTTGCCGAATACAACGGCGCCGCCGTCATGCCGCAGAAGCTTGCGGCCAGCCTGCTCAGCTTCCTCGCCCTGCTCTCGCTGCTGTTGTCCGGCGTCGGGCTCTACGGCGTCCTCTCCTGTTCGGTCGCCGAACGCACCAAAGAAATCGGCATCCGCCTCGCCCTCGGCGCCGAACCGCTCAACGTCGTGAAGATGATCCTGCGCCGCGCGCTGACGCTCACCGCCATCGGAGCCGCCGCCGGCATCATCGCCGCTCTCGCCGCCGCCCGCATCGCCTCCTCGTTCCTCTTTGGAGTCAGCCCGGCCGACCCGATGGCCTACTTCGGCGCCGCACTCTTCCTCGCCCTGGTCGCCGCCCCGGCCTCTTACCTCCCCGCCCGCCGCGCCCTCCAGGCCGATCCGATGGAGGCTCTCCGCTCCCAATAGTCCGCCATCAAATTCATCCCCTCACGCTACAATGGCTGCAGATCCGCGAATAGCCATTCCGGGTGGCTCGCCGGCGCTTCTGGGTAGTCTTCCGGCGCCTTCTGTTCGGCCTCCCCGATTTGGTCATTCGCTGCGTGCGAGGCGCCGTTTGCGCCCCGCCAACACTCACTCATGAGGAGGCTCCTGGGATGTCCAAGATTCTGACTGAAGTCCTTGAGTCAAACCGCCAATACGCCGCCACCTTCGGCGACAAAGGCAAACTCGCCATGCCGCCCGCGCGGCGCTTCGCCGTACTCACCTGCATGGACGCGCGCCTCGACCCGGCCAAGTTTGCCGGCCTCGCCGAAGGCGACGCGCACGTCATCCGCAACGCCGGCGGCCGTGCCAGCGACGACGCCATCCGCTCGCTCGTCATCTCGTACAAACTGCTCGGCACCAGGGAGTGGTTCGTCATCCACCACACCAACTGTGGCATGGAGTTCTTCACCAACGATGTCATGCGCGGACTCCTCGCCAGCAGCCTCGAAACCGCCAGCCTCACCTCGGAAGGCTTCAAGGATGTCGGCAAAGGCCCCGGCTCGCGCGCCGGCGAGTTCATCGAATGGCTCACCATCAAGGATCAGGCCCGGAGCGTCGTCGATGACGTCGAACGCATCCGCAACCACCCGCTCATGCCGGGCAACATCCCCATCTACGGCTACATTTACGATGTCGCCACCGGCACGCTGAACGAAGTCGCCGAGGCGGCCAAACGCGGCGCGCCATCCGCCTGACCTTCCCATTCGCCCCGGCGGCGCTCCCAATCGGGACTCCGCTGGGGCCAATAACTTCAGAAGAGCCGGTCCAATCCCCCAGACTGCGCCGCCTCGACCGTTACCAATTCATGGGCGGCAGTTCGGCGATGCGCCGCGGCGCCTGCCGTTCGATGCTGGTCCACGTGCGCGTCTTGCCCTTCATTCGATCGAGCCGAGCGCCCGCCGACGACGCCGGAGTCGCCGCGCGTGCTTCAGGTAAGCACGACCACGCCGGTTGCCACGGGTCCGCTCAACGCTCAGTTCCAGTAGTTACGATCCAATCCCCGATACTGCACGGCCTCGGCGACGTGCTTTGACTGGATCTCGTCCTGGCCTGAGATGTCCGCAATGGTCCGGGCCACCTTCAGGATGCGGTCATGCGCACGCGCCGACAACCCCAGACGGCGCACGGCGGTCTCCAACGTCCGTTCCCCCGCCTCGTCCAGCGGGCACAGCGCACGCAACCGCGACGCCGGAATCAGCGCGTTGACATACCCCCGCTGCTGCTGCACCATCCGCGCCCTCATCACCCGCTCCCTCATCTCCGCTGAACTCGCCCCGGCGCGCGTGCCCCTCAACTCTTGAAACGGCACCGCCGGCACTTCAATATGCAGATCGATCCTATCCAGCAGCGGACCGCTGATCTTGCCCAGATACCTCTGCACAATCGCCCCCGTGCACCGGCACTCCCTCGTCGTATCCCCCATGAACCCGCACGGGCATCCGTGCAGGTTGCTACTGCTACTCCGGCCCGAAACCCGCGTGCCGAGTGTGAGTTCGCAGATGCCCGCTGGGTATGGCGCCGAATCAAATCCGGTTCTTGGCGGGCTGCATCACGAATACAGGCTTGAGAAGGAGGCTGCGTAGCGCCGATCGGATTTTTGCGGAGGACAACTCCAGATCAGCAGGAAGCCAACTGTGAGTCCGAATCGAGACGACGTTCCGTACGGCGCAACCTGTGAGGCTTCAATCCTAGTCGCCGTTGATCAAGCCGGCCTATTCTTGATCTCGTACTTCCAGTGATCGAGGTAAGAAGCTTTCAGAAACTCGAGCACGAAAAGATCCCCCTTGACAGCGTCACGAGCATACAACCGCTGCTCAGCGTCCAGTACAACTCTACCGTGCGGATTCTTCTTGTACCGCGTGAGTATCGTGTTCGTCTCGTAGAGATTGGCGCCGCGCGCTGTCAAGATCGTGTCTCGATGCTCGACTGCGTAGCCGTACTTCGGTCCATATTGATTGTATAAATCGATCAAGGACTCGACCGCGAAATCATGTTCCAGGAAATCTGGCGGAAGCCGCATTGGGTTTAGGTATGCACGATGAAAAGCGCTCGGCTCATCATCCAGTACCCTTGCTCTCACAATGACCAGAAACTCCAATCCTGGCGTCAATCCGAGGGCAGCGACGGCGTCCTGCTCCGCCTCGAAGTACGGATGCTCCTCGTCGGTGATCGGAGCGCGGAGGGCTTTCTCAATGACCTCTGTTCTCAGGTTTCGGCGGTGTGCCTCGGCCGAGTGAGCGAAAGAAAACGAGTTATGGTCGCGAATCATAAATAGAACAGATCTCCTGCCGCTGGCGAACTTGTCTGACCGCTGTCGCCGGCGTGCGAGCGGCGCGAATCCGCCCGTCTTCCAATATCCCACGATCCTGCTTGCCTTGTCAATACACTTATGGTAAGAATCTAGTAGCATGGACGATCAAGGCAATCGTGTATTTGGGAGGTTGCTGCTTCGCGCCCGGGAGGCGGTTCGGATGACCCGGGAGGAACTCGCGCAGAGGGTAGGCGTAGATCAGAGTTACGTCTGGCGTCTTGAAGAGCGAGCGGAACGGCGGCCAAGTCCTCAGACCGCCTTGGCTTTGGCCGATGCGCTAGGAGTCCCGGATGAGGAGTTGAACGATTGGCTTTTAGCCGCGGGGCACGAACCCCTACCCTTCGTAGGTTCCGTACGGAAGACTGTTCGTGAGGCGGGAACTGCAAGACGCCGGGCGGGAAAACGAGCCACGCCGGCGTATGGTGAAACGGGTGCCCGAGCGCAAAGGCTGAACCAGCTCGGGCTTACCAATGACTTGATCGACAGGCTGCTAACCGGATTATCGAAAGCGTCCCTACCGCGTCAATCGGACATCGCCCGGGCCGTTTCGTGTTCTCTGAGGGCGATTCTCAATCGCCTCGACTGTCAGATCGAAACCGCAATCATACCAGTAGCCGGAGGACAGCATAGGTTGTTCGCCGCGCACGTGCTTCAACGGCTGGTAATCGGTGTGATTAGAGAGGCTGCCGAAGTGGGCATCGGCCAGATTGTCCTTGTCGTGGCACCGGGGTACTCAGATGTGCTCTTCGAGCCGATTCAGCGGGCATTGAACATCTCAATAGTTCCACCCATGCGGTTGAACTTTGTTGAACAGCCAAAGCCGACGGGCCTGGGGGAAGCAATATTGCGGGCACAGCGCTTCGTCGGGCGTAATCCGTTCGGGGTGCTGCTGCCGGACGACATCATCGAACCAAAGCAACGCGAGGCGACCCATCTCAGCCGTCTCGTGAACCTTCATTCTCGACGACCAAGGGCTTCGGTCATAGGAATCACACCCGTCACGAAATCCAATATGTTGAAGTGCGGGGTTTGCCAGGGAGAACGTGCTTCTCCGCCTGAGCCGTTTGAGCACCATGAGATATTGAAGCTTGTCGAGAAGCCTGACCGGAACCACCCAATCTGCGAACATCCAAATGCATTCGGTATTGTTGGCAGATACGTTCTCCAGCCGGGCATTTTCGCGGCACTGGAGGGTCTCAAACGACGCGGCAGTCAATCACTTGAATTGACGGACGCACTCGAAAGCTTGCGCTCGGAGGGTGAGTCGATACTCGGTGTCGAGTTCGCGGGCAGTCGTGCCAACATTAGCGACATGGTGACTCGGCCCTCGGAGATCACGATCTAAGTTTCATCCGACGCTCAAATGTCGGTCGATCCGGTCGTGTCCCTCCGCGGTTTGAACCAGGAGCCCGCCAAGTCTTTCGGGATGCGCTCAAGTGCTCTGAGCTGTAGGCAAATCACTGCTCCTCTCGGCTCTCGGAAATACCAGCCATGATTCAGATAGCCCTGCAGCCACGGGTCATATAGGGCTGAGCTGCCACCCGAATCCAAGAGGCCAGCCGACACCATTCCCTCAGCAGCCAACTCCTGGGCGAGCTGAGGTAAAGATCCATCCACCTGTCTGATATGTATCGCCCCGTCTCTGTCCACCGCGAGAATGCTATGGTAGAAGACCTCAAAATCAGTCCCGCGGCGCAAATGGTTGTCCACAAGCTCTGAGACCCGCTGCTCCCATGAATCGTACCAACCTTCATAAGCCCACTGGATGTCTGCCTCAGCGTGTCTTCCGAACAACTGCCTGAGGTCATAATCCGATGTTGCAATTTCCCGAGCCTCTACTGGAATGGAGTGCTTGACAAGTGGGACGAGGGACACCGACCACTGGAGGTCCCCGCGCGAAAGGCAACGTCCGTCTAAAGAAAAGACTTCGTCATTGGCTACGTCGAAGCGCAGATCTATAA
>JACZJQ010000307.1 GCA_014860455.1 Bryobacteraceae bacterium
GCCACCTTCATCAACGAAGAGAAAGGCGTCGCCACCGCCGCCGACGCGCTCGAAGGCGCCCGCCACATTATCGCCGAAATGATCAGCGAAACCGCCGACTTCCGCAAAGCGCTCCGCGCCATGATGCTCGACGAAGGCGTCGTCGCCGCCCGCAAGGCCTTCGACGCCGTCGACGAACAAGAGAAGTTTAAGATGTATTACGACTACCGCGAACCGGCGTCGAAGATCCCCTCCCACCGCATGCTCGCCATCCGCCGCGGCGAGAGCGAGAGCGTCCTCTATTTCACCATCGAACTCGACCCCGCCCGCCCCGTCCTCTGGCTCAAATCCCACATCCTGCGCACCCCTGGCGACTGGACCCCTCAGCTTGAACTCGCCGTCGAGGACTGCTGGCAGCGCCTCCTGAACTCATCCATCCAGACCGAAGTCCGCCTCGAACTCAAAAAACGCAGCGACGCCGAAGCCATCCGCGTCTTCAAGGACAACCTCGAAAACCTCCTGCTCTCCGCCCCCGCCGGCCAGCTCTCCGTCCTTGGCATCGACCCCGGCATCCGCACCGGCTGCAAGGTCGCCGTCGTCGACGAAACCGGCAAATTCCTCGCCCACGACGTCATCTATCCCCATGTCCCCAAGAACGACGTCATCGGCTCGGCCCGCATCCTTAATGCCCTCATCGAGCGCCACAACGTCAAGGCGATCGCCATCGGCAACGGCACCGCCTCGCGCGAAACCGACGCCTTCGTGCGCGAGTTCCTGAAATCCACCGGCCTGTCGAAGGTCTTCAGCGTCACCGTCAACGAGTCCGGCGCCTCCATCTACTCCGCCTCCGACATCGCCCGCCAGGAATTCCCCGACCTCGACCTCACCGTCCGCGGCGCCATCTCCATCGCCCGCCGCCTCCAGGACCCTCTCGCCGAACTCGTCAAAATCGATCCCAAATCCATCGGCGTCGGCCAGTACCAGCACGACGTCGACCAGAAGCAGCTCCATCAGTCCCTCGAAACCGTCATCGAAAGCTGCGTCAACCGCGTCGGCGTCGACCTGAACACCGCCTCCTGGGCCCTACTGCGCTACGTCGCCGGCGTCACCGAACGCACCGCCCAGAAAATCGTCGAATACCGCAATGAAAACGGCGGCTTCCGCAGTCGCGTCCAACTCACCGCCGTGCCCGGCGTCGGACCCAAGACTTTCGAACAGGCGGCGGGTTTCCTGCGCATCCGGGGCGGCGCCAACCCGCTGGACATGACGGCCGTCCACCCGGAGTCCTACCCCGTTGTCGAGAAGATCTCCTCGGCTTTAGGCGTCGCCGTCGATGCCCTCATCGCCCGGCCCGAACTGCTCTCAGGCTTCAAAGCCGAGGGCCTCGAAGTCGGCGTCTATACCCTCAACGACATCCTCGAAGAACTCCGCAAACCCGGCCGCGATCCCCGCGACACCTTCACCGCCCCGGCCTTCAAGGAAGGCGTCAACGAGATGTCCGACATCCAGCCGGGCATGACGCTGGAAGGCGTCGTCACCAACGTCACCAAGTTCGGAGCATTCGTCGATGTCGGCGTCCACCAGGACGGCCTCGTCCACATCAGCGAACTCTCAAACCGGTTCATCAAGGAACCTTCCGAGGTGGTCAAGGTCGGCCAGATCGTCAAGGTCCAGGTGATGAACGTCGATCTCAAGGCCCGCCGCATCGCCCTTTCGATGAAGGCCCTCATGGGCCCCGCGCCCCATGCGCCGAGGCCGCAGCAGCAACGCCCGGCCCCGACGGTGGACGACAAACTGGCCGCGCTGTCGTCGCGCTGGAAAGTCCGCTAAGGAGCCTTCCCGTCTGAGTGAGGGTCGAGAACCGTGAAAGAAGTGAAAGCCGATCTGGCGGGCTGTCTTGTTGACATATAATGCGAACGCCTGCCGGCGTAGCCGATCCGGCCCTGGAGGACTAACCAAGCATGCGACGCGCTCCTTTCCTCGCCGCCCTTCTCGCTTTCTGCGCACTGGCCCACGGCGCGGTCGGCATCAGGAACCTGACTGTCGAGTACCGGCCCGCCCCTCTGGGCATCGATGTCGACCAGCCGCGCTTCGGCTGGCAACTGCATGCCACCGCCAATGAGCGCGGAGTGGCGCAGTCGGCCTATCAGATCGTCGTGAAGGATCCCTCCGGCACGGTGGTGTGGGACTCAAACAGGACCGCCGCGTCTGCCGCTGTCGGCATCCGCTACGCCGGCAGCGCGCTCAAAGGCGCCACCCGCTACAACTGGACTGTCACTTCGTGGACGCAGACCGGCGCAAAACTCACCGCTTCATCCTGGTTCGAGACCGGCCTGATGGACCCCAAACCCGGCTCGGCGGCATGGGGAGGCGCGCAGTGGATCGGCGGCGGCGACGGCGACCTGGTGCTTTACTCGCCGTATCTAGCCGTTTTTGACGCGAACTTCGCCGTCACCATCGCCCCCGGCAGCACGCGAGCCGGGTTTGTCTACGGCGCCAACGACTCCAGGCTGATGGACAGGTTCAAGAACATCTACCAGATACAAAGCGGCAAGGACGAAAGCTACATCAAGCTGGAGCTCGACATCTCGGGCGTCAACGGCTCGGACGCCGGCAGGGCCAGGCTGCACGTCTATCGCGTGGGCTACAAAAACACCGACAGGGCGGACACGCCGCTGAAGACTTTCGACGTCGTGACCGGCATCATCAACCAGGCGAACAAGCACGCCGAGCATGTCATCGGGTTCCGCAGCGCATTTGGAAACATCGTGCTGACCATCGACGGCAGCGCCGCGTTCACAGGCGCCGCTTCGGCGCCCGCTGCGGGCGGCCCTCAGGGCGGCCCGCCTGTGATGGGCATGGGGGGGCGCGGCGCGGCCAACTCGGTCAATCTGAACCCGATGGGCAGCGGCGGCAACTATCTCCCGTTCGGCATGCTATGTGACATGGGCTTCGCCGTACCGGCCGGGCAGAAGGCCAGTTTCCGTAACCTGACGGTGCGCAACAGCCGCTTGCCCGGAAACGTGCTGTTCCGCGAAGACCTCAACGGCGATTATCGGGGCATCTATGCCGGCGCGCAGCGGCTGTGGGTGTCGGGCGGCAGCTACATCGTCGAGGGAGGAGGTTTGGGCTCGCTGATCGTCCGCGATCCAAGCCGGAACTCGATGCCGATGCTACGCACCACCTTCCGGGCGTCGAACAAGACCATCGCCCAGGCCCGGCTCTACGTCACGGCGCGCGGCGTCTATGAAGTTTTTCTGAACGGCAAGCGCGTCGGCGAGGACTACTACAACCCGGGGCTGACGCAGTACAACATCACCCACCTCTACCAGACCTACGACGTCACCGGCATGGTGAAGGCGGGCGGCAACGCCATGGGCGCCATGCTCGGCGAGGGCTGGTGGAGCGGCCTGCTGAGCTTCGGTACAATCTGGAACCACTTCGGCGACCGGCAATCACTGCTGGCCAAACTGGTGATCACCTACAAGGACGGGACGACGGAAAACGTCGTCACTGACCCGCGCACCTGGAAATACTACGGCAACGGGCCTGTGGTCTACAGCAGCCTGGACTTCGGCGAGGTCCACGACGCGGCGCGCGAGGCCGCCGTCGAACTCTGGACGACATCGGCCTACAACGACAGCCGGTGGAAAAGCGCCGTCGAGGCGCCTCTGGCCGGCACAACGTTTTCGGGCGTCGAGCAGGGGCGCGGCATGGCGCAGTCCACACCCTTCACCTTCGACCGGATGAAGCTCACCGCCCAGATCGGCGATAACGCGGGCGTCTTTCAAACGCTCACAGCCAGGAGCGTCAAGCAGGTGCGGCCGGGCGTCTGGGTCTATGACCTGGGACAGAACATCGTCGGCGTGCCGCGGATCACGATAGCGCAGGGCAAGGCGGGCGGCAGGCTGACGTTCCGTTTCTCCGAGATGCTCTACCCGGACCTGAAGGAGTCCGGCGCCAACGCGGGCATGATCATGACGGAGAACTACCGCGCCGCACTCAGCCAGGACGTCTACACGATGAAGCAGGGCAGCCAGGTCTTTCAGCCGAAATTCACCTCGCACGGCTTCCAGTATGTCGAGATCACTGGCATCGACACGCCGCTTCCGGTGGAAGCGGTGCAGGGGGTATCCATCAGTAGCATCCGCGAACTCAGCGCCGGATACAGGACGTCGAACGAGAAGGTGAACAAGCTGTGGTCGAACCTGGTGTGGTCGGCGGTGGACAACTTCCTCTCCATTCCCACCGATTGCCCGCAGCGCAACGAGCGCATGGGATGGTCCGGCGACCTCAACGTCTTCTCGCGCACGGCGGCCTATGTCACCAACGCCGGCCAGTTCCTGACGCGGCATATGCACGCCATGCGGGACGTTCAGAGTCCGGCAGGCCGCTTTGCCGACATCGCGCCGGTGGGGGGAGGCTTCGGCGGCATCCTGTGGGGCAGCGCGGGCATCGTGGTTCCCTATGAGGCATACCTGCAGTACAACGACGTTGGCCTGCTGAAAGAAAACTACGCAGTGATGGCGGCCTACATGAGCTACCTGGAGACAACCATCGATCCGAAGTCCGGCCTCAGTTCGGACGCGCAATTGGGCGACTGGCTGGGCCCGCAGAACAACGCGCTGGGCGCGCCGTTTCTGGCTACCGCCTATCACGCCTACGATCTCGACATCATGTCGAAGGTGGCCGCGGTGTTGGGCAAGACGGCCGACGCGGAGGACTACCGCCAGAAGTACGAAAAGCGCAAGGCCTTGTTCAACTCGACCTTCGTCAACGCCGGCAAGAAGACGTTGGGCCTGACTGGCGGGCGCGGCGGCTTCGGCGGCGGACAGCGCGGCGGCGCGGCCCCGGCGCCGCCTCAGTTCAAGGTGGCCGATACACAGACCTCCTACGCCGTGGGCCTGGCCTTGGACCTGTTCAACTCTGAGAACAAGCCGCACATGGTGAAGAATCTGGCCGAGACGGTTGAGCGCGAGAACAAAGACGACCAAGGCGTGACCCGGCCGCCCTACTCGCTCATGACAGGCTTCATCGGCACGGCCTGGATCAGCAAGGCTCTGTCGGACAACGGGCTGAGCGGGCACGCCTATAGGCTGCTCCAGAATAATCAGTACCCGTCCTGGCTCTACGCCATCGACCAGGGCGCAACCACCATCTGGGAGCGGCTGAACGGCTATACAGTGGAGAACGGCTTCGGCGGCAACAATAGCATGAACTCGTTCAACCACTACTCGTTCGGCGCCGTGGGCCAGTGGATGATGGCCTACTCGCTGGGCATCCAGCGCGACGAGCCCGGTTTCAAGAAGTTCATTCTGCAGCCCGAGCCCGATCCGACAGGCGGCATCACATCGGCCGAAGGTCACTACGACTCGATGTACGGCCGTATCACCAGCGCCTGGAGGACGCGCGGGCCGGAGCTGACCTACCGCGCAACGGTGCCCGCCAACACGACGGCGACGCTGTTGCTGCCTGCGGCGTCGGCCGGGGACGTGAAGGAAAGCGGCAAGGATGCGCGGACGGCAAAAGGCGTCACCTTCGTCCGCCATGAAAACGGCAAGGCGGTCTTCCTGTTGCAGTCAGGCGCCTACGAGTTCAGCTCGCTGCGGTAGGCGGCAACGGCGAGGTTTAATCGAACCGTTACTGGAGGTTCACCAATTCAGGCGGGCGGATCTGATACGCTGCCCGTCATGGCTGTACCCTCATTCGCCCGTATCCTCCGTCTTCTGCCACTCCTGCTGCTTCCGGCGTTCTGCCTGCTGCAGGCGCAAAACGTGCGCCTGGCGCGACCCACGCCCAAGGTGGGCGAGTTTCACGTCCTCAAGGCCGACCTCCACATGCACACCGTCTTCTCCGACGGCGAAGTCTGGCCCACCACCCGCGTCTTGGAGGCTTGGCGCGAGGATCTCGACGTCATCTCCATCTCCGATCACGACGACTACCACCCCCACGAAAAAGACGTCACCGCCGACCTCAACCGCCCGTTCGCCATCGCCAGTCCCTTGGCCCAGGGCCTCGGCATCCTCCTTGTCCCCGGCGTCGAGATCACCAAGGGAGACATCCACTTCAACGCGCTGTTCGTCACCGAGTTCAATGCCTTCCGCGGCAAAGAACTCCAGGTCGCGCTCGCCGAAGCCAAACGCCAGAGCGCCTTCTCCTTCTGGAACCACCCCGGCTGGAAGGGCACGGCCCAGTGGTGGCCGCCCATCGCCACAGCCTTCTCCGACAAGCTGCTCCAGGGCATTGAAGTCGTCAACGGCAATTCGTACTACGCCGAGGCTCACCCCTGGGTGGGCCAGTACAAACTCACCATCCTCAGCAACTCCGACATCCACCGCCCGTCGCTGTCAGCGGAGGAACGTTCGCTGACGCTGTTGTTCGCCCGGGAGAAGTCGCTCGGAGGTGTCCGTGAGGCGCTTGATTCCGGACGCACCGTCGCCTGGCAGCAGAAACGCCTGATCGGCAGCGAGGCACTGTTGACGAGCCTGTTCCGCGCCTACGTCCAGACGCCGGCACATATCCAGCCGCCGGCGGGGACGCGCACGGCCGCGCTGCAGATTCGCAACGTCTCGGCGCTCCACTTTGACCTGAAGGTGGTGGAGGCGCCCAAATGGATGACCGTCACCGCGTCACAGGCCGCGCCGCAGTCCACGGCCCTTTTCACCGTTCGCCTCGCAAAAGACGCGCCGGCATCGCGCCAGCGCGTGACGCTGCGGTTGGAGGTTTCAAACGCCCTTGCCGGACCCAACACGCCGCTCGTGGTGCCCGTCGAGTTCGACTACGTCCCTTGAGGCGGCGGAAGCTGTGCGAGGGAGCGCCGGGGGCTGGCTTGGCCCTTGAAGGCTGAGAGCCCCGGCCTGAGCAGTTTCCACCCGGAGAACTGCCTTCGCAGTCCGGACGATCCGGAGACCCAGATTGCCACCCGTCCGCGGCATGGAGCGTTGGACGCTGCTCTCTTCAAGCGGAACCGCACGCCGGGGTGCGGTAATGGCCGGAAGGGACCCGGAAAGTGAGGACTGCCGGGTGAAGATTGCGCGCAAGCCATTGACAAACAGGGAGAGATCGGTCATCACTATAGTCTTGAGGGTTCATCCCGAGACTGTAAATTGAGTATGTTTGAACAGGAACGGCAAGGTCCTTTCGGAGGAGGAGTTCGGGAGTGGTTCGCCGTCCGCGTACGGTCGAATCAGGAGCGGATGGTGTCTCTGTATCTTCGAGAGATCGGATACGAAGAGTACTCCCCCAGTTTCAAGGTGGAGCGGCAGTGGTCGGACCGGATCAAGCTGATTGACCAACCTCTTTTCCCTGGATATGTCTTCTGCAAGCTCGACCTGACTGACCGTCTCCCGATCATGAAGGCCCCGGGAGTGGTCGGATTGGTCGGAGTCGGAAGATCTCCGGTGCCAGTTCCGGCGGTGGAGGTGGAGAGGGTCAGACGAATGGTCAGTTCTGGTCTTCTGGTGACGCCGTGGCCGTATCTGAAGGTAGGACAGCAAGTACTCATCGAGCGCGGGCCACTGGCGGGTCTTGAGGGGATTCTGGAGCGAGTGAAGAACAAGTTGCGAATCGTGGTGTCGGTGACATTGCTCCAGCGCGCAGTCGCGGCCGAGATCGACCGGGCCTGGGTTCGCCCAGTAGGCAAGTCTGAAATTCAACTCCAGGAACACCGAGAATGATTCCATCGTCCTTGCATCAACTGAGATCCGCCTCCCACATGCGTTGTGGTGCCAGATTCACGCGACTTCGCCGGCTGATCGCCCTGCTTGCCGTCTACAGCTTTCTGGCGCCGTCGACATCATTTGCGCAAGCGCCACGCTCGCAGGGCCAGAGGCCTGCCTCCAGTGGCGAACAGTCAGCGGTTGCCGTTCGGCCTGACTATGTGCTCGGGCCGAACGATCAGATCCTCATCCGGGCGACCGGAGTTCCGGAAATCAATGATCAGCCATTCAGAATCGACGCGGAAGGCCAACTGGATCTACCGACCATAGGAAAGGTCCAAGCTGCAGGCCAGACCATCCAAAATCTCGAAAACGAGATAACCAAGAGGCTGCGTGAATTCGTCCGCGAACCGCAGGTGTACATCAGTCTGGTTCAGTTCCGCAGCGAGCCCGTATTCTTCGTTGGCGACTTTCGGAACCCAGGCGTCTACCCGCTGCAGGGCAGCCGCACACTGGTGGAAATGCTGACCGCCGTTGGCGGAATCCTACCTTCGGCGGGACGGCGAATCCGCATCACCCGCCGTAACGAGTATGGAAAGATCCCGCTGGCCCAGGCGATTGAGGACCGGGAGAAGCAGTTGGGCTATGTGGATATCAGCCTCGAGAGCTTGACGCGCAACGTGAATCCGGAGGAGGACATCGTTCTCCAGCCATACGACATCATCAGTGCCGAAGCAGCCGAAAAGGTATTTGTGATTGGGGAGGTGACTCGGGGCGCCAGCCTGGAGCTTGGGCAACGCCAGTCCATCCCCATCTCTCAGGCACTTACCGAGGCTGGAGGGCTGACCCCGCTAGCGAGTCTCGAGAAGGTGCGGGTGCTTCGCCCCATAACAGGCACAAACCAGCGGGCGGAGATCCTCATCGATCTCAGAGAAGTGCTGATGGGACGGCGAGGTGATTTCCCGTTGCTGCCGAATGATGTCGTCTACGTGCCGCGTTCCGGCGGACGCGCCATGATGGCCACCATGGCGACGGGCTTGGTAGGTTCGATCCCCTTCATCGTCGTCTCCGCGTTCCTGCGCAGATAATTGTGGATCTTTCAGTCTTTCACGGCGGGACTGAGCGCGGCCAGCGTGTGTGAGGGGGGCCTGTCACGTTGTGTAGCGCCGGATTTCCAGAGCGACGTACTGATTGGGCCGCAGCTGCGGGCACAGCACTGGTTTCAGATACGCCAGGAACGCGTCGCCGTCGGTGGGTGCCACGATCTTATGGCGGCTACCCAACCGGAGACCGGTACAGCGCCGGGCGACGTCAGCGTGCGTCAAGATCCGGGAGGAACGGCATCCTGCATGCGTCCGCCGCCCACCGCTGGATCCAAGAGGCGCGCCGAACTGACTCATCTCCCTCGCGCATTGTGCCGATGGATGTGGTATCGGATAATTGCCTGTAAGTGAATCCAGGCATCGGCTGCACATGATAAGAGTCAAGATTCTGCGGACTGGATCGTCCAACGAGCGACAGAGGTTCCGGTTTCCCCTCTGCATGGCAGCGTCCATTTGCCTGCACGCCATTGTCTTTTTGGCGGCCGTTGCGCTGCCACCCTTTCCAGGCTTTGGCCGCCAAGCCCGTGAACTGGCGGACTCTCCGCGTCTTGAGGACAAGAAGCCGCGCCGCATCATCTGGTTGACGAAGAATGCCCGGCTGCCGGAGATCTCGCCAGAGAGGGGATCTCCGAGGAAGAGTCTGCAGCGGCCGCGGCCGGATGGGCTCATTCTCCGAACCGACCCGCCGAACCCGACTCACCGGGATCAGTACATTCGCGTGGAGCAGCCCAAGACTGCCGATCAGAAGCCAATCGAGTCACCAAATGTCGTCATGACGGAGGC
Source organism: Bryobacteraceae bacterium (assembly GCA_014860455.1). Classification (GTDB taxonomy): domain Bacteria; phylum Acidobacteriota; class Terriglobia; order Bryobacterales; family Bryobacteraceae; genus PNKE01. The sequence goes on from JACZJQ010000307.1 coordinate 9,524, forward strand.
AGCACCAGCATCCCGCAGGCGGGCGCGGAAGTCCTTTGTACCGCCTCCCGAACGCGCCCAGGCACGGCCACCCAGTGAAGCGGTGGTTCAGGAGCCGCAAGTGGATTTGAGCTTCGCAACCCAGACAGAGAACCTGCCCAGGCCAGATCTCCAACTGCCGAAGCTCCCTAAGCCCGCCGCAAGGAAGTATGTTCCTCCCCCCGATCGCGCCCG
>JACZJQ010000308.1 GCA_014860455.1 Bryobacteraceae bacterium
CCTTCGCCCCCTTCAGTCCAGTTCTTCCCGCCCCGCGTACAGCCGCTCGACGTCGTCCCGGAAGTTCTCCAGCACCACCTTCCGCCTCAGTTTCATCGTCGGCGTTAATTCCCCCGTCTCCAGCGAAAACTCGCGGTCGAGGATGCGGAATCGGCGGATCTGTTCAAACGGCGCCAGTTGCTTGTTCACCCGCTGGACGATGCGTTTCACCTCGGTCTGCGCCGCCGCTGACCCCGCCAGCCCCGCCGTCGTCTTTTCCACCGTCTTCTCCAGCCCGGCGATCGAATCCGCCGCCGCAGGATTCAGTGTCACCAGCGCCGCCACATAGGGCAGTTTGTCGCCCACCAGCAGGACATGGCCGATCAACGGTTCGAGCTTGAACAGAGACTCGATCCTCGCCGGATAAATCTTCTTGCCGTTCGAACTGACGATCAGCTCTTTCTTCCGGCCCGTGATCCGAACATAGCCGTCCGCGCCGATCTCGGCCAGGTCGCCCGTGTGCAGCCACCCCTCCCTCAGCACCGCCGCCGTCGCCTCCGGGTCGTTGAAGTAGCCGTCAAACAGCGTCTCGGCCCGGATCAGCAGCTCGCCATCCGCGGATGTCTTGAACTCCACGCCGGGCAGCGGTTTACCGATCGAACCCGGCATCGGGTGGTCGAACGGGTTCAGGCAAACCACCCCGCCCTCGGTCAACCCATACCCCTCCACCAGCGGCAGCCCGATCGCCGTGAAGAAATCGGCCAGCCCCCTCGCCAGTGGGGCCGCGCCGCTCACAGCCAGTTTGATCCGCCCGCCCAACCGCTCGCGCACTTTCGCAAAAATCACCCGGTCGAAGAACCTGTACGACGCCCTGGCGAACGGCGACGGCTCCCGTCCCTGCTCTCTCGCCCTTGAAATCTCCTGTCCCACGCCCAACCCCGTGTAGAACAGCTTCCTGATCACCGCCGGCTTCTTCCGGATCTCGGCCGTGATGCTGGCGTAGATCCGCTCCCATACCCTCGGCGGCGCCACGAAAAACGTCGGCTTCACCGTCCGCAACTCCACCGGCAGCTTCGACAACCCTTCCGAGAAATACACCTGCACGCCCATCCGGATCATCAGCAGTTCCATGCCCAGCCGCTGCGTGATATTGGCTGACGGCAGGAACGCCAGCCCCGATTCCAGGCACTCTTCCGGCAGCACCGCCGGACCCATGTCGCAGTTCGCGCACACCGCGTTATGCGTCACCAGCCCCATCTTCGGCTCGCCCGTCGCTCCCGACGTCAGATACAGAATGCAGTGGTGCGACGGCTGCACTTCGCTGGTGAACTTCGCCACGAAATGCGGCCGCATCGCCATCGCCTCGCGCCCACGCTTGCGCAACTGGTCCAGCGTCAACGCCCCCGCCGCCTCGCCTGACAGCAGCAACCGCCGTCCTTCGAACCCGGCCGTCCCGGCGGCGTCCAGCGCGGCCATTGTCTTCGGGCTTTCGAAGAACACCGCCTTGGGCGACGAACCCAGCAGCGACCGCGCCTGGTCGGCATGGGACAACGATGTATAGACGCCCGCCGCGATGCATCCGGCCGTCATGATCCCCAAATCCGCAAGATAGAACTCCGCTCGCGTCTCCGACGCCAGCGCCACCGTATCGCCCAATTCCAGCCCCAGCGCCCGCAGTCCGGCCGCGATCTCTTCCGCCAGTTGCCGGTACTCAACCCAGCTATAGGACCGGTATCCCCCCTTGCCGTCCGGCTGATGCAGCGCCGCCTCGTAGCCATGGGTCTCGGCCGCCGCTACCAGCATGTTGTAGACAGTCCGCCGGCTTGGGTCCAGGTTGGCTGCGAGTTTACGCATCGGCAGAGCTCCGGTCGAACGTGGGACAGGGGACACGCATCATTCTCTATAGGATAGCCTTCTAGATGAGATGCCAACGGACTTCCAGAAGGAACTTGAACTCGCCATCGCCCTCATCCGCGCCGCCGGCCAGACCGCCCTCGCCTTCCAGCGCGACGGCTTCGATGTCGAGGACAGGGCTGACGACTCCCCCGTCACCGCCGCCGACAAAGCCTGTGAACATCTGATGGCCTCCGCCATCCGCCAGCACTTCCCCGCCGACGGCCTGCTTGGCGAGGAAGGCGCATCCGAACCCGCCTCAAGCGGACGCCGCTGGATCATCGACCCCATCGACGGCACCCGCGACTTCGTCCGCGGCAACCGCCTCTGGGCCAACTTCATCGCCATGGAGGCCGAAGGCGAAGTCAAAGTCGGCGCCTGCGGCTTCCCGGCCTTGGGCGAAATCTACTGGGCCGCCCGCGGCCTCGGCACCTGGCGCGAGTTTGAAGGAGTCCAAACCCGCCTCCATGCCTCGTCCATCTCCGACGTCTCGAAAGCCGTCCTCTGCGGCAACTTCGTCGCCAAGCTCTCCGACTTCCCCGACCGCGAACGCTTCCTCACCTTTGCCGACCAGTTCTGGTCCGCACGCTGCCTCGGCGGCGCCTGGGACGTCATGCAACTCGCCGCCGGCAGAATGGACCTCTGGATCGAACCCTCCGCTAAACCCTGGGACTTCGCCCCTCTCCAGGTCATCGCCGAAGAGTCCGGCGCCCGATATTTCACCTTCTCCGGCTCCCGCTCCATCTATGAAGGTTCCGCCGTCATCTGCGCCCCAGGCCTCGCGCCCGCCGCCCGCGCCGCCATCGGCATCCCCGGCCACGCCTCCTGATGCCCCCTGCGCCTCCGCCCCCTCGGTCTCATTTCATTTTTCTGTGAAAATGTTCAAACCAGACGGGTTCCGCTTGCATCTACTACTGATACGCTTTTAAGATAAACGTGTATTTTGATCTAGCTCTGGAGAGGTGCTCATGATCTACTCACGATCCGCGGAATACGCCATTCGCGCTTTCGTTCACCTGGCGTCGGTGCCTGAAGGCAAATACGCCATGGTTAAGCAGATAGCCGAACGGGCGGACATCCCTTCCCACTTCCTGGCCAAGATCCTCCAACAGTTGGCCCGGAAGGGCTTCCTTCGTTCCAGCAAGGGACCCACAGGCGGCTTCAGCCTCCGGATCCCCGCCAAGGACCTCACTCTGGTCATGATCGTGGATTCCGTCGACGGCCTAACCGACTACGAACGCTGCCCCGCCGGCCTCGCAGAGTGCAACGATCAGGCCCCCTGCGGCATGCACGATAGCTGGAATGGCCTCCGGGGTCGTATCATGGAGTATCTGGAGCGCACATCAATCGAGGATCTCGCTCTGAGCCTCGAACAGAAACAGCGCAATCTGGAAAAGGGCCGCAAGCCGAAGAAGACGGCGAAGAAAACCGCCTGACCCCCCGGCACAGCGGCGCCGGCCTGTCCGTTACGTGGGCGCAGTCTGCCCCGCCGGACGCCGCGATGCGAGACGAAGGAGGCTTCATGCCCAACAAGAGCCGGGACATCCCGGTCCCCAGCAATATGCTCGTCCCCATGGTGGTCGAGCAGACTTCTAGAGGCGAACGCGCGTTCGACATCTACTCGCGGCTGCTCAAGGAAAACATCATCTTCCTCGGCACGCCCATCGACGACCAGGTTGCCAACCTCGTCATCGCCCAGATCCTCTTCCTGGCCGCGGAAGATCCTGAAAAAGACATTTCGATTTACATCAACTCCCCCGGCGGCTCAATCACCGCCGGCCTGGCGATCCTCGACACCATGAACCTCGTCGAGTGCGACATCGCCACCTACTGTGTCGGCCAGGCCGCCTCCATGGCTGCTGTCCTGCTTGCCTGCGGCGCCAAGGGCAAACGTTACGCCCTGCCCCACTCCCGCGTCCTCATCCACCAGCCGTCGATGAGCGGGCTGGCCGGACAGGCCACCGACATCGACATCTACGCTCGCGAAATCCTCCGCATGCGCCAGATCCTCAATCAGATCATCGCCACCGCCACCGGCCAGGATGTCGAGCGCATCGCCAAGGACGTCGATCGCGACTACATCATGGAAGCCGACCAGGCCCTCGAATACGGCATGATCGACCGCATCATCTCGCGCCTCAGCGAGCGTTGATTCAGTCCGACGTAATACTCAGATACTTCTCGTAAGCGCGGTCCCATGCCGGGGCCGCGTTTGCTTTGTAAGTCTCCAGCGGGAACGAATCCCTCACCACCTGCCTCAAGCCGGCCAGGTCTTCCACCACGCCCGCGCCCATCGCCTGCACCAGGATATTGCCCGCCGCCGTCGCCTCGGTCGGCCCGGCCACCACCTCTCGTCCCGTCGCTTCCGACACCAGCCGGTTCAGCAGCGTGTTCTTCGATCCGCCGCCGACAATGTGGATCACCTCGATCCGCTGCCCCGAAACCAACTCCAGGTTCTCCAGCACCTGACGGTACCGCAGAGCCAGGCTCTCCAGGATCACCCGCACCGTCGATGCGGGCGACGCCGGCGCTGCCTGCCCCGTCTTCCGGCAATACGCCGCAATCCGCTGCGGCATGTTGCCCGGTTCCAGAAACGCGTCCGGATGGATCACCGCCGCGAACGGCTCGGCTGAGGCCGCCATCTCGGTCAACTGCGCGTAATTGTACTCGGTGCCATCCAACGCCCACGCCCGCCGGCACTCCTGCACCAACCACAGCCCAGCGATGTTGCGCAGGAACCGCACCTTGTCCTCGGCCCCGATTTCATTGGTGAAATTGTTTGCCAGGGCCCGTTCGTTGATCACCGGACGGTCCAGTTCCAGCCCCATCAACGACCATGTCCCCGAACTGATGTAGCACCACGGCCTGTCCATCGTCGCCGGCACAGCCGCCACCGCCGACGCCGTGTCATGCGATGCCGTCGCGTAAACCGCCGTCGCTCCCAACCCCGAAAAATCGGCCAACTCCTCGGTCAACCCGCCCAGACACGTCCCCGGATCCACGATCGCCGCCAACAGCCCCGCATCCAGTCCCAGCGCAGTCAACAACTCCGTCGAATACCGCCGGTTCACTGGGTCGTAGAACTGCGACGTCGATGCGATCGTCCGCTCGTTCTTCTGCACCCCACTCAGCCAGTAGCTCAGCAGATCCGGCACAAACAGCAGCCGCGACGCCGCCTTCAGGCACGGCGCCTCGGCCAGCTTCATCGCGTAAAGCTGGAACACCGTGTTGAACTGCATGAACTGCGAACCCGTCCACTCGAAGATCCTTTCCCTCGGCACAACACCGAACGCCGCTTCCAGCATTCCGTTGTTGCGCGCGTCCCGGTAGTGCCGCGGATTCTCCACCAGCCGTCCGGCCGCGTCCACCAGTCCGTAATCCACCCCCCAGGTGTCCACGCCCACTCCGTCCAGCACCAGATGACGGTCCCGCCCGGCCACCCGCAGCCCCTCGCGGATGTTGTGGAACAACCTCAGCGTGTCCCAGTACAGCCCGTCCGGCACCCGCACCGGTTCGTTTAGAAACCGGTGCAGTTCCTCCAACTCAAGCCGTCCCTCATGCAGGCGGCCCAACATTGCGCGCCCGCTCTCGGCGCCCAGATCAAAGGCAAGGAAGTTGTTCATAGCGTCAAATCCAGATTCACTGTGCCGCCGCTGGTCACCGTCCCGTCGCGCAGGCGGATCGTCTCCGACGCGCCCGCGGCGCTGGACTCAAGATTCGCCCCAGGCATCGGGGCTGTTCTCATCAACAGTCTTCGCGATTCCACAAGCCGGACACAGCACATGGCGGCCGAAACGTCCACTCTATCTCAACTCGCCGCCCCCGCGCCGTCAGGTTTTCCGGGTCAGCTCTTATCCAGATTCACCCACTCGATGCCCGCCTTCCTCAACGCATAGGCCAGCTCCCGCGACCACTCCCCATAGCCCGTCATCCAGTGGAACCCCCTCATCTCCTCGGCCATCTTCTCCGTCGCGCACTTGTACGCCACATCGATCTGCGACCGGCAAATCGGCAGGAACGGATTGCCTTCCAACGCCCCCGTGAACCCCACCCAGCGCTTGCCGTTGAAGTCCGGAATGATGTTGGTCAGCTTCTGGCCGATCTTCATCGCCACCTTCGGCGCCGCGCCGTAGTCGGATTCAAAATGCGTCAGGATCCGCACCGGCTCCATGTGTTTGCCGTCCATCTTGCGCGGCGCCGTGCAATGCGCCAGCGTGATGATCTGGTCGTGCGGGTACGTCGGATCGTTCAGAAACACCGGAATCCCCGAGATCGCGTTCAAAAGGATCCCCGACGGGATGACCGCGAAATCCGACTCGCAAAACGCCAGCGCCCCCTCATCGTTCAGCAGGCTCAGCGTCATGCACGCCGTCGTCTCGCTGATCGGCATGATGGCGCCCATGCAGTGGTTCACCGTGATCGAATCCGTGCCGTGCTCGGCCATGATGTTACGGAACACGTCGCGCAACACAAACGCGTTCTCCACCGCTTCGCGGGTGGTCTCCAGCTTCACGTCTTTCTGCTTCAGGTAGTCGGCCGCCTGCAGTTTCGCCGCCCGGTTCAGCGCCGCTTCGCTCTTGGCCTTGATCAACTTCGCCTTCAGGTCCGGGTAGGTCACCTCCGGCAGTTCCAGCTTCCAGATCTCTTTGGCCCGCTCCGGCGCCTGCCTGCCCCCGCGCCCCCATCCCGCCGCGCCGCCAATGCAAACTACCTTGCGCCCCATCGTGTTCTTTACCGCCGAGAGCGCCCGCATCCGCACCGCCACCTCGTCCATGCTGTCGACGACGACATCGGCGGTCGAGATCTTCGCCTCGCCCCATTCGTCCACCGTCTTGCGCAGAAACCTCGGCGAGATGATCTCGTAGTACTCATACACCGGCCCCGACCTGTGCCGGACAAAAACCACCGTCCAGTTCTGCCCTGCCGCCAGCGTATCCAGCCATTGCGACGACCCCGTCGCCGGATACATCAGCAGCACGTCATGCTGCCCCTGCCCTTGAGTTTTGGCCTCGGCCAGGCTGGTCACCGTTTTCAGCGGCAGGATCTCCACGGGGAACCCGGCCGTCTTGGCCATCGCCGAGAGTTCGCGCCCGATGCGCTGCTTCTCTTCGTTCACTTCGGTTTCTGTGAACAGCCCGCCCCACGGCCGCCACGATGTCTGTTCGCGCCGCTTGTAGATCTGGTAGATCAGCACCGGCTGCACGACAAGCGCCTTGCGCTCGCGGCTGACCGGCGCGGGGTCGGCCACCAGCGTCACGCCCTTCAGCGCCGCCGGAGCTGCCGCCGAAGCCAGCAGATTCCGCCGCGTCATCCCGCTCATGCATCCATGGCAACTCGCGCAGGCCCGTTTCATAGCGTCTCCTTGAATCAGACTGTTCGTCCATTCGGACTTTTCGGCCTGATTATGTCAGCAGCCGCGCCCGGCGGCAAGCCCACAGGTTGTGTGGCCCTGCCGCCTGTTATGCCCCGGCCGATTCTGTTATGCTGCCAAAGCGGCCGGACTAATGGCCCGCCTACGTCTGTTTGGAGGTCTTGTGTTCGAACTGCGGCTCGGCGACGAGGTTGACGACTTCTGCATCAAGTGCAAACGGCTCACCAACCACTTCATTCTTGCCATGGTTGGCCAGAACGTCGCCCGCGTCCGCTGCCGCACCTGTTACAACGAACAGGAGTTCCGCAACGGCGAACCGCTCCCGCCCCGCCCTCGCTCGGTCAAGAAAC
>JACZJQ010000309.1 GCA_014860455.1 Bryobacteraceae bacterium
GGGGGTGGGTGGGGACCGTCTTCGTGGGTTCGCTCGGCGTCCTCGCGCTATTGCAGTGGTCGGGCATCCAGCCAGGGCTGAAGTTTCTTGTCGGCGTCGTCGCCATCTTCTCCGGGCTGATGGTTCTGGGACGGTTGGCGCTGTTGGGGATGAGGAGGGCCATCTGGCGGCTGCGCGACCGGCTGCTGGTGACCTATCTCTTCATCGCCGTCGTACCGGTGGTTCTCACGGCATTCTTCGCGCAGCTCGGCGCATGGGCGCTGTCAAGCCAGGTGGGCGTCTACCTGCTGAATGCGGAGTTGGAGCGTCGCGTGGGGTCTATTCAGAGCGCCGCCGTCTCGCTCAGCAAAGTTCCGCCGCCGATGCGCGCCGAGGCCCTGCGGCGGACCGGCTTTGTCTTCCGCGATCGCTACTCTGGCCTTGAAATCCTGATGCGCGACGAGCGGGGCGAAGAGTTGCGTTTCCCGCAGGAGTCAACGCTCAGGGCGCCGCCGCAAGGCTGGATGGACACCGCCGGAGTGCTGGTGAAGGACAGCCATTTCCATTTCTGGGCCCATGTGAACTCGCCCATCCAGGTGGTGGTGGTCGCGCCGATTACCCGGCCGTTTCTGCTGGGCCTTGTTCCCCGGTTGGGCGACGTGACTCTTCGCAGCTATCTCGGCGGAGGAGGAAGCCAACTGGAGCCTGTCCGCATCTATGGCGGAGCGGCGGGCGAACAGATTGCGTCCACCGCCGACGTGCAGAGGGCCGCCAACCTGTTCGACCTGCCGATCAACTACGGCGCCACGGTGCCGGTGTCGCTCTGGGACAATCCCGACGCGCAGGAAGTGGCGGTGCTGGGAATGCGGACACGCATCTCGGGCGTGCTGAATCTGCTCTTCCACCAGAAGTCATGGCGCGACCAGCAGTCTCTGCTGGAGATCGTCATCCTGCTGGGCGTCAGTTCGGTCGTTCTCATCGTGCTGGCGGCATTCGTCGGCGTTTCGCTCACGCGGGCCATCACCGAAGCTGTCCACAACCTCTATGAAGGGACTCGCCGGATCCGCGCCGGAGACTTGTCCCATCGAATCGAGGTGAAAGGCAACGACCAACTGGCCGAACTCGGCAAGAGCTTCAACTCGATGGCCGAGAATCTGGAGCGGCTGCTGCGGTCAGAGAAAGAGCGGCAGCGCTTGCAGGCCGAACTCGAGATCGCTCGTGAGGTTCAGGCGCAGCTTCACCCCAAGGAGATGCCAAAGGTCGGAAGCCTCGAGGTAGTAAGCGTCTGCCACGCCGCCAGGCTGGTTTCGGGCGACTACTTCGACTACCAGCGCATGGGCGACCACCGGCTGGCCGTGGCAATCGGCGATGTCGCCGGAAAGGGCATTTCGGCCGCCCTGCTGATGGCGACGCTGCAATCCGCCATGCGCAGCCAGTTGCGCCACTGCATGGAGATGATGGATGCCGCGGCCAATGGCGACGCCCACAAAAACCTGTCCACCGCCCGGCTGATGGCGAATCTCAACCAGCATCTCTACGCCTCGACGTCTCCCGAAAAGTACGCCACATTCTTCTTCTCGATCTATGACGACGAGACTGAGGAACTCGCTTACACCAACGCCGGCCACCTGCCGCCGCTGCTGGTCCGGCGCGGCGAGGTGACTCCATGCGACGTGAACGGGACCGTGGTCGGGGCGTTCCCCGATGTTCCCTATGAGGAAAGCCGACTGAAGCTGGAAGGCGGCGACCTGCTGGTCTGCTATACCGACGGCATCACGGAGCCCGAAAACGAATACGGCGAGATGTTTGGCGAGGAGCGACTGGTGGAGATCCTTAAGGCGCATTCGGCGCTTGAGGCGTCCGATGTCGCCGATGCGATTGTGCGGGCCGTGAATGAGTGGACCACCTCGCCGGAACTACAGGACGACATGACCCTGCTCGTTGCCCGCAAGAGGTGATCGGGATGGCATTCACCCGGCGCATCGGCACGCTGCTGACGGCCATCGCCGCCGTCCTCTGCCTCGGCACGTCGGGCTTCGTCTTCATCGAGGGATACCCGGTTGCCGACGCCATTTACATGGCCGTCATGACGATGACGACGGTCGGCTATATGGAAGTGCATCCGCTTTCCCCGTCGGGCAGGATGTTCAACATCGGCTACATCCTGGCCAGTGTCAGCCTGCTGCTTGTGTCGATAGGCATGATGACGCAGACTGCGCTTGAGAGCCAGTTCGGAAGCCTGTTCGGCCGGAGGCGCGCGAAAAAGATGATCGACAAAGCTGCGAATCACTACATTGTCTGCGGATACGGCCGGGTCGGGCGCGGCGCCGCCGCCGAGCTGAAAACCGGCGGTACCGAGATTGTTGTCGTCGACCGGCGAGAGGACCGGGTTGAATGGGCGATCAAGAGCGGCTATCTCGCCCTGCTCGGCGACTCGACCCGTGACGAGACGCTGCGCGAGGCAGGCGTGGAGCGGGCTAGGGGGATGGTTACCGCCCTTGCCACCGACGCCGAAAACCTCTTCGCCGTGATCTCTGCGAAAGCTCTGAATCCGAGGCTCCGGATCGCCGCGCGGGCCGCCGAGGATGACGCCGAACGCAAGATGCGACAGGTGGGCGCAGACGAGGTGCTGGCCCCCTACCGCATGACCGGCGTGCGGCTTGCGCAGGCGCTGCTGAAGCCGCATGTCTTTCAGTTTCTCGACTTCGCCACCTCCTCGCTGGGCATGGAAGTTTACATGGAGCAGCTTTCGGTTTCCGAGACCAGCGACCTCGCAGGCAAGACGCTGGCCGAGGTCAATGTCCGGCGTGAGTTGAAGGTCATCGTTCTGGCTATTCGCCGCGCCGGCGGGCAGATGGTCTTCAATCCGGGCGCCGATGCCCGAATCGAGGCGGGTGATTCGCTGATCGTCATGGGCGAGCAGGAGCCACTGCGGAAGCTGGAGTTAAGGGTTGCTGGAGGCGTGCGATGAAGGTGCTGACAGCAGAACAGATGAGGGAGATAGACCGCCGGACGATCGATTCCGGCGTGCCCGAACTGGTGCTGATGGAGAACGCCGGCTGCCGCGTGGTCGAATTCCTCGCGTCGAGGTACGCGCCACTGGCCCGCCAGCGGATCGTGATCCTGTGCGGCAAGGGCAATAATGGCGGCGACGGTTTGGTTGTCGCCCGCCAGCTTCACATGCTCCACCGCCCGGACTCGCTCGGCGTGGTGCTGCCCTGGGACGAGCAGGATTTGAGCCCCTGCGCGCAGGCCAATTTGCGGATGCTGGTGGCGCACGGCGTCGAGGTTCATCAGAGTATCCAGCCGCGGATGCGGGCCGCGACGCTGGTTCTGGACGCCGTTCTTGGGACCGGGTTGCGGGGCCCGGCGACGGGCGTTTCGTTGGAACTGATCCGCGAAATCAATACGGGATTCTCGGGGGCAGAGGTGGTCGCCGTCGATATGCCCTCCGGGCTGGGCGGAGGCGGCGAACACACCAGGCCCGCGGCGACAGTGACATTCACCGCGCCGAAGATTGAGCAGGTGATGCCACCCACATGCGACGCCATGGGCTCGCTCATCGTCCACCAGATCGGCACCCCGCCCGCATGGCTGGAAGCCGATGAGAGCTTACAGGCGATTCTCGTCGAACCGGTCATGTTCGCCCATCTCTTCGCACGACGGCCCCGCGGCGCGCACAAGGGCGATTTCGGCCATGTCCTTGTCGTTGGCGGCTCGCCGGGCAAGGGCGGGGCGGCTGCGATGGCGGGTTACGCGGCGCTGCGTGCCGGCGCCGGCCTGGTCACCGTGGCGGCGCATGAATCCGAACGCCCGGCCGTCACCGCGCTGGCGCCAGAGTTGATGACCGAACAGGTCCCTGACGATCCCTGCGGCAAGGACGTCGCCGCCCTGGGCCCAGGACTCGGCCTTGGCGAAGAGAGCTTCGCGCTGGCGCGGCGTGCGTTCGCTGAATGGCGTGTTCCGATGGTGGTCGACGCCGATGGTCTCAACGCACTCGCCGGCACGGCGTTCAGGAGTTCCGGCGCGCCGAGGATCCTGACGCCCCACCCTGGTGAGATGGCAAGGCTCGCCGGCACGACAACGGCTGAGGTCCAGGCCGATCGCGCCGGCGTGGCGAGGAAACTAGCCGCCGGCAGCGGCTGCATCGTTGTCCTCAAAGGCCAGCGGACGCTCACCGCTCTGCCGGATGGCCGCTTGTACATCAACCCCTCTGGCACACCCGCAATGGCCACGGCCGGCAGCGGCGATATTCTGACTGGACTCATCGCCGGCCTTCTGGCGCAGCATCCGGATCGTGCGGAGCTCGCCGTCGTTGCGGCGGTCTGGCTCCACGGGCGAGCCGGCGAACTCGCCGCTCAAGCACTGACGGAAAACTGCGTCACCGCCACCAGCCTGCTTGATTTCCTCCCCGAGGCTATCCGTGAAGCGCGAGATCTATAGAACCGCTGGCGAGGAAGAGACCATCGCGCTCGGCCGTACGCTGGGCGCCCGATGGCCGCGCCCGTGCGTCATCCTCTTGATCGGCCAGATGGGCGCAGGCAAGACCACGATCGCGAAGGGCATCGCAGCCGGCGTGGGCGCCGCGGCTGAGGAGGAGGTTTCCAGCCCGACCTTCCCGTTGATCCACGAATATGGCGATCCGGTCTCGGTCTACCACATCGACCTCTACCGGCTCGACACGGTCGAAGAGGTCGAGCGGATTGGTCTGGACGAGATCATGGAACGGCACGCTATTGTCCTGCTTGAGTGGGCGGAGCGGTTCCCCAGCATCCTCCCGTCCCGGCGCGTCGAGATCTGTATGGAAAGTGACGGCGATGAGGGCCGCTCGATCGAGGTGACAGAACATGACGGATGATTCCAACCCCGCGCGGGCCGCGGAGACCAGAGCCCGCATCCTTTCCATTTCCGTGCTCGCCGCCTTTGCGCTTCTGCTTCTGGCGGGCGTCTACATGATTCTCAGGCCATTCGCCGAGATCCTGTTGGCTTCGGCCATGCTTGCCGTCTCGTTCTTTCCGTTGTACTCGTGGATTCACTCGAGGCTACGCAATTCAGACCTCGCCGCGCTGGCCTGCATCCTGTTCATGCTCTTCATCATCCTCACCCCGCTGACGCTGCTGGGCACGGTTGTCGCGCGCGAGGCCGCTCAAGCCTACGGCGGCCTGCAACGCCAAAGCGCCGAGCAGGGCGGCTGGGCAGCCTATCTCAGCAACGCCGTCGCGGTGCCCGCGGATTGGATCAGCGCCAGAACGGGCATCCCCGCGGACGAGATCAAATCCGTTGTCGCCGAGCGCGGCCAGATTGTCGCCGAGCGGCTCGTCTCATGGACTGGCCGGCTGTTCGGCAACCTCACGTCCACACTCGCCGACGTTCTGCTCATCCTGTTCGCCACCTTCTTCTTTTTCCCCATCGGCGAACGCTTCGGCAGCCGCCTCCACGAGTTTGTTCCCATCGCCCGCGACCGGCTTGACCTGATCCTGTCCACGCTCAAGTCCGCCATCGTGGCCAACCTCTACGGGATGATCGCGGTCGCCGCGTCGCAGGGCGGGCTTGTGGGCATCGGATTCGCGCTGACCGGGCTCCCGTCGCCCGTCTTCTGGGGCGTCGTCGCCGCGTTCGCTTCGCTGATCCCGTTCATCGGCACGGCGTTGATCGTCGGGCCGGCAGTGATCGTGCTCGCCATCGCCGGCTCTTACGGCAAGGCCATTTTCCTGCTCATCTGGGGCATCGTCGTAGTTGGCATGTCGGATAACTTCGTCCGCCCAATGGTGCTGAAGAAGGGAATGCAGATGAGCACGCTGGCCATTTTCCTTTCTCTCATGGGCGGTGTCCAGGCGTTCGGCTTCATGGGTCTGTTCGCCGGGCCGGTGATCCTCACCATGGCCTTTGTGATGCTGAAAATCCTGAATGAGGAAAGGCTGTCGTGGCAACAGCCGGACGCGCCTGCTTGCGAAGCGCCGGTTCAGCCACTTGTCGATGCCAAAGACCAGGAAGTCTGACCGCTACTTCTTGCCCGTCTTCGACGGCGCCGTCTCGCCTTTGCGCAGCAGCGAGGGCCGCTTCTTCGCTTTGGTGTCGTCGGCCGCCTTCTTTTCGTCCGCCTTCTTGGCCTCTTCCTTCCCTTCGGGCGTCAATAGTGCATCGCGCTCCTTGCGCTGCTCGATTTGCCTGGCCTCGACGCCCCGGATCCGGTCGCGCAAGTCCTCCTCGGCCAGTTCGGCGCTGTCGTGGATGGTCTCGATCGCCGTCTCCAGCGCGAATTTGTACCGTCCGAGGTCTGCCGGATTCGACTCCAGATGCTTCTCCAGCCGGGCGTGAATATCCCGCGCCGTCTTGGCGACATCACCCAGCGTCGTGATCTCCTTCTGGCGGCGCAGCGCGTCGTCGATCACCACGTCGAGCGTTTCCATGATGCTGGTCAGCTGTTCCAGAAAAGTGTGAATCGTGCTCGACCGGCCCACTTTATTTTGCGCGAACAACTGGTCGAGCAGATCCATGCGCTGCTTCGCAAAACCGACGTAGAGCCCAATGCGAAGGTCAGGTTCCTGGGCCTCGCGGATCCGGTCCGCCTCGTCGGCGGTCAGGAAATCGCTCTGCGCCGGTGCTGGGAATACGAATGCCAATGACAGCAGCAGAAAAATCGTGAATCGCATGGCTTGACCTACTTTCCGCTCATCACACCGACAAGGAACTCCTCATGCAGCAACTGGACCCGGTCGCGGGCCGATTCCGCCGCGGGGCGGTCGTCGAGCGACAGCGCCAGCGCCAGGTCAGTCAGTTCCTTCACGAATTGACGTGTGCGCAACTCGGCGCGTTTGTACTGCCTGCTCAGCTTGTTTGGCCGCTTGCCTGTCTCACGCAGTGAGTCAAGTGCGAGTTGGCAGGCTTCGACGGTTTCCTTCAGCGCCGTCTCCAGCTCGGTCCTCGAACCAGATTCGGCAACCGTTTTCCTGGCCCGCGCCACGGCCGCCCCGGCATACTCGATCGCCAGTTCGGAGCGCGTCTCGAGTTTCGGCTCGGCGCGCACCTTGTCGAGACTCGCCGGCGGCGGCGCGAGCAGGGCCAGCATCAGGATCGCCGTCACCGCCGCACCTCCCTTTCCAGAATCCGCACCCGTTGCCGCGCCTTGAATTCCTCGTCCGGGAACTTGCCTCCGCTCTGTGCGAGAAACTTCTGGTAGCTCTCCAGCGCCGGCTTGAACTGGTGCATCGAGTCCAGCGCCGTCGCGCGGAACCACCAGTTTCCGGGAGTCTCGCCGCCGAGTTCGCGCGCCTTGTCGAGCGCGGTCACCGCGGCGGTGTAATTCTTCGTCAACACCAACATCCCGGCCAGTTCGTTCCATGCGTCCACCATGGCTGGCATAAGCTGCGTCGCGGCATGGAACTGTTGGGCAGCCGCTGGATACTGCTTGCTGTCCCGCAGAAGGCGTCCCAGGAACAGCCGGGCGTCGGCGTTCGAGGGCTCCTTTTCGACGATGTAGGCCGCCAACGGAATCGCCTTGGCGGGCTCTTTCTGTTTCAGATGGACCGTGGCCAGGGCGAATGCGGCGGCCGGCGAAGGCGACCGCTTCATGACGTCTTGGAACTCCGTTGCGGCGCCGGCCAGGTCTCCGGCTTCAAGAAGCAACTGGCCCACACGCTCCCGCGCGCCGGGCTCCTGCGACTTGCGATAAGCCTCAATGGCTTCCTTCTTCATCCCTGCCTGTTCGTAGCAGGCGGCGGATTCGAGCAGAATGCTCTGGTCATCAGGAGTGAGCGCACGGGCCTTTTCAAACCATGGCGCGGCCTCTTTCCACATCTGGCGCGCCGCATACGCCCGGGCCAGCAGATAGACCGGCCTGATGTCGCCCTCTTTCGCCTGGACGAGTTGTTCGAGCAGCGGCACGGCGTCGGCGTGCTTGCCGGTCTTCACCAGCAACTGGGCCAGATTCATCTGCGCCTCGGCAAGTTTCGGCGCGAGTTCCAGCACCTTCCTGAACGCCGCTATCGACTCCTCGTCGCGTCCCGCCATCGAATACGCAATGGCCAGGTTGAAGCGCGCGGGCACGTTATCAGCGTCGCTGGTCACCACTGGTTCCAGTAGCGCAATCGCCTCGGCCGTGCGGCCCGCGTCAAGATGGGCGAGCGATGCCGCGATCGGGTCCGCAGCGATGTCGGGCGGCGGCGCCGGGGGCTGCGCCAGCAGCAACGACAGAACAAGGCTGAATGCCGCCTCCATGATCCCATTGTAGGTTTTCGGTCCGGCCGGGTGAAGCCCCTTCGTACGCGGAGGCCGCCATCAGGCCGCGGAAAGTGGTAAGAATGATTCGTCATGGCTGTAATCAACTATCTTGGCCGCCGCGCACACGCCATCGGTAACGAGCATCTTGAAGTCGTCGTCAGCGTCGAGGGCGGGCACATCGCCTCCATTCTCGACAAAGCGACCGGGGTGAACCCGCTTTGGGTTCCGCCGTGGAAGTCGATCGAACCCTCCTCATACGATCCGGCCAAGAATCCCGAATACGGCCTCAACGCCGAGTCCAAACTGCTGGCGGGCATTCTCGGCCACAACCTATGCCTCGATCTTTTCGGCGGCCCTACCGATGAGGAAGCCGCCGCAGGGATCCCCGTCCATGGCGAAGGATCAGTCGCGCCATACGATATCTCCGTCGGCGGCGACACACTGACCCAGGTGGCCATCCTGGAAACCTGCCAGCTCAAGTTCACCCGCCGCATCCGCCTCGCCGCCGGTTCGCGCAGGCTTGAGATCTCTGAAACCGCCGAGAACCTCTCGCCCTGCGATCGTCCGGTCGCCTGGACCCAGCACGTCACCCTCGGCCCGCCGTTCCTGGCCAAGGGCAGGACGCTGTTTGGATCCACCGCCACCAAATCGAAGACCATGGAATCGGACTTCACCGGCGGCTACGGCCACATGGCCATCGCCGCTGAATTCGATTGGCCGCACGTGCCTCTGGTTGGGGGCGGGACCGAGGATTTGCGCGTATTCACATCGCGTGAGAAGTCCGGCGCATACTCAACCCACCTGATGGACCCCTCGCGCGACGATGCCTGGTTCGTCGCCTGGAATCCGGACTGCAAGCTTGCCATCGCCTACATCTGGAAGCGCACAGACTTCCCCTGGCTCGGCATCTGGGAAGAGAACCTCGGCCGCACCAGCGCGCCCTGGAACGGCCAGGCGATCACCCGCGGCATGGAGTTTGGCGCGTCGCCGTTCCCCGAATCCCGCCGCGCTATGATCGACCGCGGCAAGACATTCCAGACGCCCGGCTACCGCTGGATCCCGGCCCGGACCGCCGTCACCTCCGAGTATGCTGCCCTCGTCGCCCCCGCATCCAGCATCGAAGAGGCCGTCGGCTTGATTGGATCATAGAGCCGCCGCATGGGCATCCCGCTGATCGAATTCGCCCAGACGGTGCTAGTCTTCATCGCCGCGCTGTTTCCGATCGTCAACCCGCTCGGCGGCGCCACAATCTTCCTCACGATGACCTCCGGTTACCCACCGGAGGCGCGCAAGGCCCTGGCCCGCAAGGTGGCCGTCTACGGGTTCTTCATCTTGCTGGTTTCGATGTTCCTGGGCTCGCATGTCCTGGCGTTCTTCGGCGTCTCTCTGCCCGCCGTGCAGGTGGGCGGCGGGTTACTTGTCGCGGCCTCGGCCTGGGGCATGCTTCATAAGGAAGAAGATGTCCGCAGCCGCGATGCCTCCCGCCAGGACCCGCATCAGGACTGGCAGCGTCACGCCTTCTATCCGCTCACGTTGCCTCTGACCGTCGGCCCCGGGTCGATCTCCGTTGCCCTCACGCTTGGCGCCAACATGACGCACGGCCTCCGCGCGCAGGGAGGCGATAGCGTGCCGGCCGTTTGGGCCGCCGTCGCCGCGATGATCGGTATCATCGCCGTGTGCGGGTCCGTTTGGGCGGCTTACCGTTCGTCGGAGCGCATCAGCAAGGCGCTCGGGCCGACAGGGTTGTCGATCGTCGTCCGGCTGTCGTCGTTTATACTGCTCTGCATTGGCGTCCAGATCTTCTGGAATGGAGCGTCGCGGTTGATCGGGCCACTGCTCAGGTCGGCGAGATAGGCTGTTACCAGCCCATCTGCGTCATCCGGGTCTGGATGATGCCCGAGTAACGATCCATGCGCGCGGGCTTTCGCCGCAGTGGCGACGGAAGAATCGCCGCCAGCCGCGACGACTGCTCCCGCGTCAACCGGTGGGCAGATGTCCGGTAATGATGGTTCGCCGCCGCCTCGGCGCCATAGACGCCCGGACCCCACTCGATCACGTTCAGATACAACTCGAGGATCCGCCGCTTGCCCAGGATCAGTTCCGCGGCCGGCACTGTCGCAGTCTCGGCCACCTTGCGCAGGAACCCGAATCGCGTGGTAAAAAACAGGTTCTTCACCAGTTGCTGTGTGATCGTCGACGCACCCCGCAGCCGCTTGCCCTCCCGCTCGTCCTCGATCGCAATCTGGATCTGCTGAAAATCGAATCCCCAGTGCGCATAGAACTTGCCGTCCTCGGCGGCGATGACAGCGTGCTGCAGGTGAGGCGAAATTTTCTCCAGCGCCACGGGTTGATACCGCTTCGCGTACTTGCCCTTTTCGAACCAGCTTTCGATCCGCCGCTGGATGTGGACCGCCGTGAACGGAGGGTCTACAAACCTCGCCAGCGCCAGCAGCGCGATGAGCAATGCGTAGGCGGCGGCCAAGGCCAGAAGGGTAGTCCTGGCGATGCGGCGGATGGGCGGGATCTTCATGACGGGCTCGTTCCTGTCTCAGAAGGGTCGCCGCCATCCAGCCGAACGTTCCGCGTTTCAGGCAGAAGGAAGATGAGCGCACCGGCCAGCAGATAGAAACCCGAATTCAACGCCAGGGCCGAGCCCAGCCCGCTGCGGTCGGCCAGCGCACCCACGGCAAACGGCGCCAGCGCGCTCAGGCCGCGGCCGAAGTTGTAGACGAAGCCCTGGCCCGCTCCGCGCAGCGCCGTCGGGTAGATCTCGGCCAGCATCGCGCCAAACAGCGAGAAGTAACCCGTCCCGAAGAAGCCCACCGCCGGACCCAATGCGAACAGCAGCGACGCCGAATCCGCCTGTGAGGGAACGAGCCCGTAGATGGGCGTCAGGATCGCCGCGGCGATCACATAGAAAGCGAATGCCGGGCGCCGCCCGAAGCGGTCTGCGAGATAGCCGAACGTCAAGTATCCAGCGAACGCCCCCGCCTGCACACCAAAAACGAACCCCGATGTCTTCACCAGATCCAGCCCAGCGCCCCCGCTCGCCTGCGGCGCCGACAGAAATCCTGGCAGCCACGTGAAAAGACCCCAGTAGGCGAACAACACGGACGTCGCCACCGACGTCGCCAGCACGGTGCGTTTGAGCAGAGGCGGGCGGAACAGATTCATGAACGGAGCCGGTTGCTGCGTGCGGGAGCGTAGCCAGATCTCCGGCTCGCTCACCTTGCGCCGGATCAGAATCGTCAGCAGCGCCGGCAGCACGCCGCAAAGAAACAACGCCCGCCATCCGAACCTCGGCAGGATCAACGCGCTCAATCCCGCAGCCGCCATGTAGCCCAGCGCCCAGCCCGATTGCATCAGGCTGATCGCCTTCGCCCTGTGCTCCGCCGGCCAGCTTTCCGCCACCAGCGTCGCCCCGGCCGACCATTCGCCGCCCAGCCCCAGGCCCACCAGCGCTCGCCACAGAATCAGATCCCAAAGCGACTGCGACGTCGCCGTCCCCGCAGATGCCAGCGAGTACAGCAGAATCGTGTAGATCAACGTCCGCCGGCGCCCGATGCGGTCCGAGATGTAACCTGCGAAGATGCCGCCGAACGCCGACGCGATCAGCGTCACCGAACTCACCGCGCCCGCCTCGGCCAGCGTCCACCCGAATTCCGCCCTCAGCGTCTGCAGCGCGAAGACGTACAGCAGCACGTCCATCGCGTCGAGCATAAACCCGAGCATCGCGCTCCAAAGCGCAAACCAGCGCTGTGTGCTGAAGACTCCGTCGAAGAACCGCACGTAGGCGTCAGTATACCCGGCGCTACGGCTTCACGCTGATCAGGTCGGCTCGCAGGACGCCATTCTCGGTCACCCGCGACAGCGTGTACACGGTCCCGTCCTTGCCCACGGCGATCGCATTCACATACGCCGGCCGGTCTCCGTTCGGCAGATAGATCGCCCCGTGGTCGGTGTATTTGCCCGTCGGTATGTGCCACGTGATCAGGTGCAGGTCTTCGACACCCTTGGATTCGCCCTTGCCCGTCGAGTCCTTGCCCTTCACGCGCTTGCCATCGACATAGATCGGCCCGCCGGTCAGGTAGTAGATCGTCTCGTCGTCCGGCCCAAGCGTGAAGCCGAGATAGCCGTAGCTGAACTGATCGAACATGCCGCTGCGCCTGGACGGCAGCGAGGTGATGCGGTCCAGCACTTCCACCCGTTCGGCCTTCGGATCGAACCGGAACAGGTAGCCCGAATTCCCGTGGACTCCATAGAAACGCTTGTCGCCCGGATAGTAAAGCGTCTGCCGCCAGTTGTAGGCCATGTGCCCGGCCGAGGTGACGTCGTAGAGGCCGAAGTAGTCCTTCTTCAGGTCGTCGCCCTGTACCGTGCCGACCTTCTCAGTCGCGTAGTCGTAGCGGAAGATCGTTCCCTCGCCGCGGGTGAAGTAGACCGAGCCGTCCTCGGGGTCGATCGCAATCGACCTGCAAATCGTGCGGTAGTCTCCGCCCTTGCCGTTCTCACCCTTCTCGAAGAAGTCGCCGATGATCTTCATCTCCTTCTTCGCCAGGTCGTAAGTGAAGAACGTCCCCTTCGGCCAGGTGATGTTGTAGATGCGCCCGCGCTTGACGTCCATGTTCGTCGTCAGCACGCCTTCTCCGGCGGGGGCGAGGCCGAGATCGGTGAACTTCTCGGACTTCATGTCGTACTCAATCAGGTGGCCGCCCCGGTACGGTTTCCACCCGGCCGGCGGGACGCCCATCTTCTCCATGTCGTCGATGATCTGGTAGAACCCGACATGGGTCGAGAAGTACAGCTTGCCGTCGCGCTCAATGAAGTTGACGTGGCTCTTGCCCTGAGCCACGACGTTCATGCCCTTTTCGCCGCAGATCTCGGTCAGGTCGCCGAGCATCTTGATCTCGCCATTGGCAGGATCGAAGCGGTACATCCGCCCGGCGACGTTGTAGGGCTCAGCCGACAGGACGTAGTAGATCCGCCCGTCACTCGCCGCGCCCATACCGTTATAGGTATCGTGGCCTTGCGGAAACTGCGAGTTGTAGACCTTGGCGGTCAACCGTCCGGGTTCCAGCTTGTTCTCCATCTGAACCTCCTGCCTCGCCGGCTGCGTGCATCCAACTAAGGCAAACACCGCCACGGCAGTGGCTGCGAGTGACTTCATAATTGTCCCTTTCGTTGTCCGTGAATCGCGTTGTTCGACGCTACGCCCCGGCAAGTTGCTTGCGGTGCGCCCACACTTTCTCGAACGCCTTGGCGTACTGCTCGATCAGATCCGGAGCCTCGCCATACTGGCAGGGCACGAAGATGTGGTTCGAGTTGATCCACGCGTTACCCGGCATCTTTTCCGGAATCTTCGGCGCATGGTGCCACCATTTCGCTTCGGAGTAGATCTTCAGCTTGTGCTGTTCCGGATAATCCCAGAAACTGGCCGGGACGCCCTCGGCCTTGAGCGCCTTGACGATGGTGTCGCGCGAGACGCCGAGCTTGGCGAAGTCGATCAGCAGCATGTTGCCGTTGTAGTAGACGCGCTCGGCGCCGCCCGGCACTTTCGGTTCGGCGACGGCCGCAAGCTGGGTCACCCGGCCATTCAACGCCGCGACATTCTTCCGCGCCACGCCGTTGCGTTCGTCCAGGCTGCGCAACTGAATGCGCGCGATCGCCGCCGCCAGCGGGTGCATACGGTATTTCTGGCCAAAGCCGGTGCCCTCGTAGGCCCGCACCGGACTGTCGGCGGCGAACTTCACCGGATCTTCGTAATGCCCGAACGCCGAGGCGCGTTCAAAGTGCGCCCGCGACCTGTACATGCCCATTCCGCCTTCGATCGCCGGCATCACCTTCGACAACTGATAGCTGTAGATCGCCATCTCGCCGAACGTGCCCATCTTGCGCCCATGGAACGACGCGCCATGCGCGTGGGCGGAGTCTTCCAGCAGGATCAGCCCCTTCTCCTTCGCCCACGCCGAAATCGCGTCCATCTGGCAGGGCATGCCCCAGGAGTGCATCACCTCGACGGCCTTGGTGCGCGGCGTCAGCTTGCGCTTGGCGTCTTCGAGGTCGAACGTAGCGGTCTTGGGATCGATGTCGATAAAGATCGGAACCAGCCCGAAGAAACGCAGCGCCAGGCACGGAGAAAAGAACGTGTAGGACGGCACCATCACCTCGCTGCCCGGCGGCAGGTCCAGGGCGAAGTACATCGACGTGATGGCGCTGGTCCCGTTCATGTGCGCCTTGACGAACGGCGCCTTGGTGTAGTCCTGCCACTCCTTTTCGAAGGCCGGCAGTTCCTGGTAGAACCTGCCGGAGTCGATCAGATCGTGCAGTACCTGCTTTTCAGCGGCGCCGTATCGCGGCCACTTGCTCAACGCCGACGCGCGCGCCGGCGCATACGTCACCGCCTTCGGCCCGCCATTCATCGCCAGCGTCTCCTGAAACGCGCCCGCGGCCGTTGTTGCGGCGCTCGCCGCCGCCAGGAATGTCCGTCTTGTTGTCGCCATACCCGTATGCCTCCAATCCGCTAATCAGACAGAACCTTTGCCATCGCCTGCTTCACCGCCGCCTCGGTTCCGGGGCCCCCGTTCGAGGCCGACGGCTCGTAGCCGCCCTCCTCGAACGCCTTATCCGGACACAGATAGCCGGGGCTGATGTCGCCATAGCCGGCCACGATGGCCTCGCCGGCATGGCGCTGAAACTCAAGCAGCGGCTCGCCCGGCAAGTGGACGATCCGAACTCCGCCCAACCGCAGCATAGAAACCGTCAGCGGCTCCCGCCGCAGCGGGAACGCCGCCTGAATCGCCCGCCGGTAGATCTCAGTCCCATTCATTTTCGCGACCTCGGCCGGTGGCCAGGCGGGCTTCGTGCCCGGCCTCGGCGGCAGGCGCAGTCCGGCCGTCTTCCAGTCCATGCCGTTGAGCGGGGCGCTCTTTGTCGACTTGATCGACGCTCGCATCCCGGCAGCCAGCCGCTTGGCGAGCCCCTCGCGCGCCTCCGCGCCGCCGTCGTTATATTTGCCCACCGTCACGTCGCCCGCACAGCCGGTGAAATAGATCTGCGGGACGCCCTCCTCCCGCTCGATCTCTTCCCTTGCCGCGCCGACGAAATCCGCCGTCACCTGTCCGTTGCAGCAGAACGTCTGCGGGTGCGACGCATAGTAATGCAGCCGGGCCAACGGCTTGCCGCCGCTGATGAGCGACACCGTCCGCAGCCGCGTGTCGATATGGCCCTCAGGGAGTTCAGCCATATTGCGGTCCTTACCGCCGCCACTGAACCGGATCAATAACTTGCCGTCCACCATCAGCCGCCGCGCGCTGCCCACCCGTTCCAGGTCAACCGAACTTACTCCGATCGCCTCCAGCGGCTGCAGCCGCTTCATCGCTTCCGCCGCCGCCGCGGCCAATCGCCCGGTGACAGCATCCAGGAAGCGCCGGCTCATCATCAGCGGCGGTTTCCCCAGCCGGGCCATCAGTTCATACCCGCCGCCCTCGATATAAGGCGCGGTGTGCTGATGGACCGTCTGAACCGCCACTCGGCCGGGATCTGTACGCACGGCACCGGCCAGGCGGTCTCGGAACATCCTGTGCGCCCAGCCGCCCAGTCCGCACCAATCGATGGCGCAGATCGCCACCCGGCCGGCCGGGCCGTCGATGATGACGCCCTTCGCCCAGAGCGGATCCAGGATCTCCGTGGCCGGGTCCACCCAGATCAGCGGTTCGCCCAGCGCCGGCGTCACATCGGCTCTAAACGCCGCCGCCCGCAACGGCTGTCCTGCGGCAATGGCCGCCAGTCCGAACGTGAAATCGCGCCTGCGCATCACTGGCTCTTGGCTATCGATTGTACTCTCCGCAGCCGCCGGATTCGACCGCCGCCGCCGCGGCGCACTACACTGTTACGATGGCGACCGAACGAACTCTCGATGTCGGCTGCGGCATCAACAAGCTGCGCGGTTCGATCGGCATCGACCGCAACCCTCGCTCGAAGGCCGACGTCCTCTGCGACCTGGACCGCTTCCCCTACCCCTTCCGCGACAACTCATTCTCCCGCCTGCAGGCCATCCACGTCATCGAGCACGTCTCCGACGTCATCCACACCATGGAGGAGTTTCACCGCCTCGTCGCCGCCGGCGGGACTATTTTCCTCGCCACGCCGCACTACACCGATTTCTCATCGTTCTGCGACCCCACCCACCGCTGGCACCTCAACAGCTTCTCATTCCGCTACTTCGGATCCGACAACGCCGGCTATGGCTACTACTCGAATGTGCGTCTGCGTGAGAAAAAAGTCCGCGTGCGCCTACTAGCGTTGTGGAGGTATTTAGGCTTTGAACTGATGGTGAACGCCTCAACCCGGTTCCGGCGTTTCTGGGAGCACTATCTCTGCTACGTCGTGCGAGGTAAGGTGATGGAGTTCGAGTTCGAAGTCCTGAAATAGTCGTGCCGTGCCTTCCTGGTTGATCGGGCTTCTCGAAAGGCTGGATTTGGTCCGCCACCGTGTCCGTCTGCAGACGCTCTCGCCTTCGAGAGCGCTCGGCGCGCGCGCCGAAGACATCGCCCACCGGTACTTGCAGCGCCTTGGATACCAGGTGGTCGCACGCAATTGGCGCCCGGCGGCCGGGCATGGAGAAATCGACATCGTGGCATTCGAAAACGGCACGCTGGTCTGCGTGGAGGTCAAAGCCCGTACGACGGATGAGATTTCGGCCCCGGAACGCGCCGTGGGCAAACTGAAGCAGGCTGCGCTCGAAGCCGCCAGCGTCTACCTCGCCCATCAATACAAAGTGCCGCCGTCGGAGATCCGCTTCGACCTGGTCGCCATCGTGATGACGGAGCCGCCACGAATCCGGCTCGATCGTCAATCTTCACTACTCAAGCCGCGCCATGCTGTATGCTGACTGTTGCCGGCTCCGCCGGCCCGGAAATGAGTGTGCCTGACCTTCGCAAGGATCCAATCACAGGGCGCTGGGTGATCGTCGCCTCAGACCGCGCCCTCCGCCCCTCGGATTTTACCCGCCAGCACGTCATTCCCGCGCCGGCGACGAAGCTCTGTCCGTTCTGTGCCGGGCATGAATCCCGAACTCCGCCCGAAGTGCTCGCCTACCGCAACTCCGGTGCGCCGAACGAACCCGGCTGGCATGTCCGCGTGGTGCCCAATAAGTTCCCGGCCTTGCGCGTCGAGGGCGAGATTCAGCGCCGCGGCGAGGGACTTTACGACCGCATGACCGGCATCGGCGCCCACGAGATTATCGTCGAAACGCCCGATCACGCCGCCAGTCTGGCCACGCTCCCGGCGCGCCACGTCGCCGACGTCTTCTTCGCCATCCGCGACCGCATTCTCGACCTGCGGCGCGACATGCGCCTGCGCTACATCCTCCTGTTCAAAAACCACGGCGTCGCCGCCGGCGCCACCATTGAGCATCCCCACTCACAGTTGATCGCCTTGCCCGTCGTGCCCAAGCGCGTCCAGGAGGAACTCGACGGCGCCCACCGCTACTTCCAGTTCCGCGAGCGCTGCGTCTTCTGCGACATCCTCGAGCAGGAACTTCAGGATCACCGGCGCGTGGTCCTCGAAACCAACCACTTCGCCGTCATCGCGCCGTTTGCCTCGCGCTTCCCGTTCGAGGTCTGGGTGATGCCACGCCGCCACGACTCGCACTTTGAACGTCTCGACGCCAGCGGCATCCAGGACCTTGGCCATGTGCTCACCGAAGTCCTGCAGCGGATGGACCGCGCCCTCGAGCACGCTCCTTATAACGCCATTCTGCACACCGCTCCGGTGCAGGATGGCCCGATGACCCACTTCCACTGGCACATCGAGATCATGCCGAAGTTGACCAAAGTCGCCGGCTTCGAGTGGGGCAGCGGTTTCTATTTGAACCCCACCCCGCCCGAGGATGCCGCCAAGTTCCTGCGCGAACTGGTCCTTTAGCCGGCTTCTAGCCGGCTTCCTCGGCCGCCGCTTTCATCTCAGCCGCGATCGCCACCCCCTGCGGGTCGGTTTTCCATTGCCAGGGCGCCATCCGCCTGCCGTTCAACACCAGGCCCACCCAGGTTGGCCGCACCAACCTGTCGTAGCTCAGCAGCAGTGCCGGAACGGCGAAGGCGATGCCAATCAGGAACTTGACCCACGGGCTCCAGCCCAGCCCCATCATCGGCACCTGAATCGCCAGCAGCGCAACCGGGTGCATGGCGTACATCCAGTAAGCCGAGTCGGAAAGATACCGCATTCGGCGGTCCTCGACGGCAAACCGCCGCAGGAAGACGCCGATCAGCCCGTAAATCGCCAGCCACCCCATCAGCGCGGAAAGCGCCGCCGTCGCCGCATAGGCGCCCCAGGCCCGGGTGCCGCGCACGGCCAGTTGGGCTTCAATCGCCATCAGGCACGGCAGCAACAGCACCACCGAGACGGCTATCTCCTTCCATCCAAAGCGTTTCATCACCCACAGCGCCCCGCGGTGCAGGTACATGCCCCAGCCGAAGGCGTAAAAGACCGAATAGGCGGCGACGATGTGCCAGTGCGGCGCGAAGTCGTGCGGTGTATCCAGGATGCCGAACTCGCTGATCATCAGCGTGGCAGTACTGGCTATCGCCATCACGGCAAGGCCGGCGCGGGATCCCATCAGCCGCAGGAACCGGTCCCTGCCCAGCCGTGCCAGTTGTTTCCGGAACACGACGGCCAGCAGCGTCACCCAAATGAGTGTCTCCAGGAACCAGAAATGCCCCGGTTCGAGCGTCTCCTCGAACCGTCCCCGTCCAATCCAGGCCATTAGGTCGTCCCAGGGGTTGGGCCCGCGGGCGGCGAAGTAGAAGTAGACGCTGGTGAGCCTCAACGGCGGGAAGACGAAGAGCAGGCCCAGGATCATCGGCAGGCCAAGGCGCATCATCCGGTTTTCCACCATCCTGTTCCACCCGCGCTTCTCCACAAGCAGGGCGGCAAAGAAGCCTGCCATGACGAAAAACGCCGGCAGCCGGAAAGTGTGCAGATAAAGAAGCAGCGCGTCCATCCATTTTGAAGTCTGCGGGTCTTTGATCCACCACACGTCGGGCAGCGTCGAATAAGCGGTGGCGGAGTGGATGACGATGCCAAGGGCCATCATCGCCCCTCGCAAGGCGTCGAATGCAAAGTAGCGTTCCTGCGCCGGGGCAACTGATTTCATTTCGTGGTGCATAACCGGATTGTGGACTCCGGGCGGCGGGTTCCGGCAGTGTGAAGGAGTAGATTTAACGGTATAATCGACCGGTAACGCGTTGAAATGAAACCAAGTCCAGAACAGGTCCGGGAAGCGCTCGCCAAACTGCTGGCGTCGCCGGATTTTGCTTCGGCCGGTCGGCTTGGACCGTTTCTGTCCCATCTCGCCAACACCGCGCTGGCGGGCGAAATCGACCGTTTGAAGGAGTCCGTGCTCGGCGTGGAGTTCTTCGGGCGCGGCCCCGGCTACGATCCGCGTCTCGACCCCATCGTCCGCATCGAGGCCCGCCGCCTCCGCCTCCGGTTGGAGAAATACTACGCTTCCGAGGGCGCCGCCGACCAGGTCCGCATCGATCTGCCCAAGGGCGGCTACGTCCCGGCGTTCTCCCTGGCCGCCGCCGAAACCGGACCCGCTCGCCGCCGCTGGCCCTACTGGGTTTCGGCGGCCATGGTCCTGCTGTGCGTGGCCGGAATCCTCGCCGTCTGGAAGCGGATCCCGGCGGCCAACCAGCAGGCCGATGCGGCCCGGATCGCCTTCGATCGCGGCCGTTACCAGATGAATCTGTACTCGCAAAAGGGCATGGAACGGGCCATCGCGTATTTCAACGAGTCGCTCGCCCACAATCCACGCTATGCGCCGTCGCTGGCGTACCTGTCCCAGGTCTACGCGCTTCTGACCTACTACAACTCACTGCCAGAAGGCGTCCCGACAGACAAGGCGCGCGAATTGGCCGAACGGGCCATCGATGCCGATCCCAACCTGGCCGAGTCCCACGCCGCCATGGGATTTGTCCTCGCCGCCCAGCAGTACCGCTGGAAGGACGGCGAGGAGGAGTTCGGTAAAGCATTGAATCTAAATCCGGATTCCGGACTGACGCACGGTCTCTACGCTCTCTCCGTGCTCGCCCCTCACGGCCGTCCGGAGACGCTCGCCGAGTTCCGCCGCGCGCTCGATCTCGATCCCAATTCGTCGTTCATCAACTTCGTCTACGCCTTCGCCCTGCTTGCCTCGGGCGATCCGGCCGCGGCGGTGAAACAGTACGAACGAACTCTGGAACTCGAGAACATCCACCCCGACATGCTCTGGGACTACGGCATGGCGCTCGGCTACGCCGGCCGCCATAAGGATGCCCGCCAGGCGTTCGTGCGGCATGCGAAACTGGAGGGCGCGTCCGGCGACGACATCGGCGGGCTCCAGGCCTACTTCGCCGGCGACCCCGAACGCTGCCGGCGCGACCTGCCCGCGACCGAAAAACTCGTCTCGGCCGGGCGCGAGGACCGCATGGACCTCGTTCGCCAGGCGGCCATGTGCGGCGATTCCGAATTGGCGTTCCGGTGGCTGGAAAGAGCCATCGATGCCCGCGAACCACAGGTGATCTGGCTCCGCCTCGACCCCCGACTCGAGCCTTTGCGCCGCGACCCGCGGTTCAAGCCGCTCGCCGCCCGTCTGGGGCTGTAACAGCACAACTAGATATCGGCAAACGAGCGGGTACAGGCCCAGATCTTGTGAATTGACTCTCCCTGTACGTCCGATAGAATCCCATTGTCGGCGAAGAAAACAGTTTGAGGATCTTATGTTCAAAACAAAACAAGCACTGGCTGCCAACGGATCGGAGATTCAGGCCTACTCCTCGGCCGACGTGGCCCGCCTGAGCGGCGTCAGTCTGCGCCAGTTGCAGTGGTGGGACGAGCAGAAGGTGGTCTCGCCGCGCCATGACGGCCACAAGCGGATCTACGACATGGCCGAAGTGGTCGAGGTGAGCGTGATCGCCGAACTCCGCCGCAAGGGGTTCAGCCTTCAGAAGATCCGCCGTGTCCTTAGATTTCTCCAGAAGGAGATGGGCAAGCGCCTGGCCGATATCCTGGCCCCGGAAAGCGACATCCACCTTCTCACCGACGGCAAACACATTTTTTTGGAAGAAGATCACGCCCGGATCGTGGATGTCCTGAAGAACGCGAAACAGGCGATGTTCGTGGTGTCGGTCAGCGACCAGGTTCGCCGCTTGACTGCAACCCCGCGGAAACCCGTGAGATCGGAGCTGAGTGTTGGAGTCCGCAAGGCGAAGGCAGTCTAAGAGTAGAGCAAGAAGCACAAGCCATATGTGCCCGAGGACCCCGGCTGTGGGAAACCGCGGCCGGGGTTCATTTTTCCACAACCGTTTGGGCCGCCGGCGTCGTCTAATCAGGTAGCCGGTGGTGCGTTATACTGTCGGCAGGCTGGGGAGGATTTCACCTGATGGCCAAGAGCGTACGCCCGTTCCTTTTTAGTGTCTTCATCATCGCCCTCTGCGCGATGTTTGCGGGCGTCCTTGCCCCACAGGGTTCAGCCAAGGCGGCTCCGCCTTCGGAAGAAGACCAACTGAGCGCGGGCCTGAGGCAGTTCACCGCCATCTACTCGCTGGTCGAACAGAACGCGGCCGAGAAGGTGGTCGCCGACAAGTCCATTTTTAAGGGCGCGGTTCCGGGGATGCTCCGGACTCTCGACCCGCACTCCTCCTTTTTCGATCCTCGCGACTTCCAGCAGATGCGGGAAGACCAGCGCGGTTCCTACGCCGGAGTCGGCATGTCCGTCCAGCCCAAGAACGGGCGAACGGTTGTTGTCGCCCCATTCACCGGTTCACCGGCCTACAAAGCGGGCATCCGGCCGGGCGACGTCATCCTTGAAGTCAACGATAAGCGTACCGACGGCCTGACGACAACCGAGGTCGCCGACTTGCTCAAAGGCCCCCGGGGCACACAGGTCCAGGTGGTGATCACTCGCGAGGGCGCGGATAAGCCTCTTGTTTTCAACATCACGCGCGGCGACATCCCGCGCTATAGCGTTCAGAACGCCTTCCATGTCAAGCCGGGCATCGCCTATATCGACGTTGAGATGTTCAACGAGAACACCTCCCGCGAGCTCGAAGACGCATTCAAGACGCTGGATGAAAAGAGCCTCAAGGGACTGATCCTCGACCTCCGCACCAACCCCGGCGGGTTGCTCAACGAGGGCGTGGCCGTCGCCGGCCGGTTCCTCAAGCGCGGCCAGAATGTGGTTTCCCACCG
Source organism: Bryobacteraceae bacterium (assembly GCA_014860455.1). GTDB lineage: Bacteria > Acidobacteriota > Terriglobia > Bryobacterales > Bryobacteraceae > PNKE01. The sequence goes on from JACZJQ010000309.1 coordinate 22,429, forward strand.
CGGCCGGACTTCGCCTGAGAAGCCCTACCTCGCCTCCAACGGCGCCTCCACCCGCAACTACCCCATCGTCATCCTCGTGGACCGTTACTCGGCCTCGGCGGCTGAAATCGTCGCCGGCGCCCTTCAAGACCACGACCGCGCCTGGATCTTCGGCGACAACACTTTCGGCAAGGGCCTGGTCCAGACCGTCTTCCCGCTGTCGGAAAACACCGGCCTGGCGTTGACCACCGCCAAGTATTACACCCCCAGCGGGCGCATGATCCAACGCGACTACTCAAGCGGCAGCTTCTACGACTACTACTTCCGCAAGAACATCGAGGAGAAGAACCTGCAGGATGCCCGCATGACTGACTCCGGCAGGACCGTCTACGGCGGCGCCGGCATCTCCCCGGACGAAAAGTACACCGACACTTACAATAAGTTCCAAATCGAACTGCTCCGCCGCCAGTCGTTCCGCGAGTACATCCCGAAGTACTTCACCACACACGACACCAAGCTGGCTTCCGGTTGGGTGCCAGATCAGGCCATGGTGGCCGAGTTCCACAAATTCTCGCTCGATCTCGGAGCCCAGTTTACCGAAGCCGAGTGGGCCGAGAACCTGAACTGGACCAAAGTGCAACTCAAGCGCGAGGCGCTGATCACAGCCGACTCGCTCGACGCCTCTCTGCGTTACGCGATCGAAACCGACCCCGTGGTGCTCAAGGCCCTCGATTCGCTGCCCAAAGCGCAGGCTTTGCTCGACAACGCCAGGAAGCAGATGGTTCAATTGGACAAGAGGTCCAACCGAGATTGAGCCATGAGCCGGGACACGCGTCCCAGACTGCAACCCCGCAAGTCATCGTCCTCGACACCGGCGGTCAGTATTGCCACCTGATCACGCGCAAGATTCGTGAACTGGGCGTGTACTCCGAGATCCGAGCCAGCGAGACCCCGGCTGCCGAACTTGCCGGCGCGCGCGCCATTGTCATCTCGGGCGGTCCTTCCAGCGTCTATGAACCCGGCTCGCCGGATATCGATCCTGCCAGCTTCGGCCTCGGCGCCGCCGTTCTTGGCATCTGCTACGGCCAGCAACTCATCGCCAAACACCTGGGAGGCGTTGTGGCCAAAGGCGACAAGGGCGAATACGGCTTAGCCTGGCTTGACACTCTGGCCGACGGCCCGCTCTGGCGCGGCGTGGCAGGACGCCAACAGATCTGGATGTCTCACCGCGATGCAGTGAAGACGCTGCCCCCGGGCTTCGAATTGCTTGGCAGCACAGAAACCTGCCCCGTCGCCGCGATCGGCGATCAGGCCCGGCGCTTCTATGGCGTCCAGTTCCACCCGGAAGTGGTCCACACAGAGCGCGGTCGCCAGATCCTGTCAAACTTCCTCTTCGAGATCGCCGGCTGCGAACAGGATTGGAACCCGCACGAGCAGACCCTGCGCATTGAGGATGAGATCCGCCGCGTCGCCGCCGGCCGCAAGGTCTTTTTCTTCGTCTCCGGCGGCGTCGACTCGACTGTCGCCTTTACGCTCTGCCTGCGGGCGCTGGGCGAGGACCGCGTCCGGGCGCTGTATGTCGACACCGGCCTGATGCGGGAAGGCGAAACCGAGTTCGTCCAGGGCGTTTTCGAGGCGCTGGGACGTGGCCTGTTTGCCGTCGAGCACGCCCAACAGCGTTTCGTCGGCGCGCTGGCCGGCGTCACCGATCCCGAGCGGAAGCGCCATATCATCGGCGAGATGTTCGTTTCGGTGCAGGAACAGATCCTTGAATCCGGCCATTACCTGGAGGCCGATTGGATCCTGGGCCAGGGCACCATCTACCCTGACACCATCGAAAGCGGCGGAACCTCCAAAGCCGACCTGATCAAGACCCACCACAACCGCGTCGCCGGCATCCAGAAACTGATCGAACAGCAGCGCATCATCGAGCCGCTCCACCTGCTCTATAAGGATGAGGTGCGCGAGGTCGGCCGCGAACTAAACCTGCCCGATGAGTTGCTTTCCCGCCACCCGTTCCCCGGCCCGGGCCTCGCCATTCGCTGCCTCTGCGCGGCGAAGCGGGAGGAGGTCGAACGGCGCGAGGACGGCTGGCTGCTGCCCGTACGCAGCGTCGGCGTCCAGGGCGACTCGCGTTCCTACCGCTCGGTGCTGCTGCTGGAGGATTCGCCCGCATCGCCTGGCGTTCATGAGAAAGCGACCCATCTGATCAACTCCTTCACTGAGGTGAACAGGGTTGTCGCGCTGGCCGGGTCAGTCGAGCCGGTCTCTTCCATGTCTGTCTGGCCGTCGGAGATCTCCGCCGCGCGTCTGGACCGTCTGAGGGCCGCAGATGCCATTGTCCGGCGGCTGTCGTTCGCTTCCGGTTTCGAGGACGACGTCTGGCAGTTCCCCGTGGTACTGATCCCACTCGGGACCGAATCGCGCCCCGATTCGATTGTCCTGCGCCCGATCCATTCGATCGACGGCATGACGGCGAAGTCGGTCACCATGCCCGAACCTTTGCTGACCGAAATGATCCGGCAACTGCTCGAAATCGGCGGTGTGGCGGCGGTTCTCTACGACCTGACGCATAAGCCGCCCGGCACCATCGAGTGGGAGTAGTCTAGCCGCCACTCAGCGCGCGCAGGAAGTTCTGCAATATAGCGGGCCCTTCGACGGATTCCTCGGGAGTTTCGTGCGCCTTCACCCATTCAAACGCCTGCACCAGCGCGATGAAGCCGGGCCGAAGGCTCTGGTCGCCGCGCCCGATCGCGGCCAGCGCCTCGGACGGGCGGTTGAAGACCGGGACCACCTCCACCGGCTGGTTCTCGACGTCGGCGCACAATTCGGCTGGCGACGTCACCAGGTACTCGCGGCAGCGCAGCGGGCGGTCTTCGTGGATGGAGCATGATTCGTCCTCCAGAAACGGGCAGGCAATGCCGAGGTCGAAGTAGCGGTAGGCGAGGTTTCGGCTCACCTCTGAATTCGGATCCGTCTCTCCCCTCATCACCGCCAGCAGCCCCGATTCCCTCAGCCGCTCCATCGCCGAATCGAAACGTGCCCGTACGGCTGCGCGGCGTTTCTCGGGCATCGACTCGACAAGTTCAACGATCCGCCGCGCCTCGGAATGCGTGATGGGGACCGGCTGGCGGCAGCAGGCGCCGCAGCCGGCTCGGCAACTGATTGCGCGCCCAGCGGCAGCCGCCGAGGCGGCATGGGCATCGACGACAAGGTTCGCGATGGCGTTAAAGACCGGCAGCATGGTCTGCACGCGCACCGCCTCCGCCGGAACGCCCGCCGAGCAGGAGTGGTCCTGTCCGAGGATTTTGAGCACGAACGATGCCTGGCCCATCTCCATGGATTCTGATCTTACGACACGCCGGGCTTCTCATGCGGTGGCGCCTTCGCCGTTCCGGCGCCAGTTCCGTCCATCAGGCGGATTGTTCGCCCGCGAGAACCCTGCCGGCCCGGAGCAGATTGACCGCAAAGGCGAACAGTGAAAGCAGCACGGCGAGGGATCCGGCCACCAGCAGCGGCTCACCCTCCTTGCGCCCGGATGCCTCCAGCACAAGGCCCGCCATCATTACGGGCAGGCCGAGGTTGTGACCCCAGAAGTGGATTGACGCCAAACGCGTCTCGCCGTATTCCGGGATCAGCATGTAGATGATCCCGATCACCGACGGGGCCGCCCAGCCCAACATCAGAATGTGCGTATGCACGGACGCCAGCCAGAAACTCTTGGAGATGCCTATGCCAAGACCTGCAACCAGGCCAACCACGAGATAGACGACAGACATGCGCAGCAGCCTCATTCCGATTCGTGACTTCATTGCCCGACAACCCTCCTGCGGAGCAGGTTCGCTCCGAAAAGGGAGATCAGTCTGTGACCAGAGTCACGAAACCGGCGGGTGAGATGGGAGGGGGGAGAAGATTGGCCTCCGATTTCCACGGCGCCGGCGCCACCCACGCTTACTCCACCCATGGCCCGCATCCCGTCGATGGTTTCACCTGGCTTGGCGCTGGTTCCTGCTGCCTGGTTTGGCTGACTCGCGGATTCTCCAGACCGTTCCGTATCATGGTTCTGTAATGAACACTGCCAGGGAGATGGAAGTAGCCTCCTTCGTCGATGAGCACCGGGACCGTCTGGTCTCGCTCGTGCAGGATCTGGTGCGGATTCCGTCTGAGAATCGCGCCCCCGACGGCGCCGAGAAACAATGTCAGCTCTATGTTTCCAGCGTACTTCGCACCGCTGGATGGGACCCATTGCTCTACACGCCCGCCGATGTGCCGGAAATTCAGCGCCACCCGTTCTACTGGCCAGGGCGTCACTACGCCAACCGCCCCAATGTCGCCGCAACGCGCCACGGGTCGGGCGGCGGCCGCTCGCTGGTGCTCTCCGGGCATATCGATACGGTGCCCGCCGGATCGGCGCCCTGGACCCGCGACCCCTTCGGAGGGGAGGTCGACGGCAACCGCCTCTATGGCCGCGGCTCCAACGACATGAAGGCCGGCATCGCGGCCAATCTATTCGTCGCCGAAGCGCTTCCCGCCCTGGGGATACAACTCGCCGGCGACCTCACCTTCGAATCGGTCGTCGATGAGGAGTTCGGCGGCGTCAACGGAACCCTTGCCGGCCGCCTGATGGGCTTCAATGCCGACGCCGCCGTGATCTCCGAACCTTCCTTCCTTCGCGTCCTGCCCGCCCAGCGTGGAGGACGTACCATCGACATCACCTTCACCGCGGGCAATGGCGGCATCCTCGGCGCAGGCCCGGCCCTGGGGGTGATCGATCAACTACGGGTCTTCCTGCAGGAATTGCCCCGCTTTACCGCACTGCGCCTCCTTTCCGCGCCTCCCCACCCCCTCTACAGCCATCTGGAAAACCCCGTGCCGGTCAGCGTATCCCGCATCCAGACCGCGCCCTGGGGCACCTCTGAACCGTCCAACGTGCCTGCCGAATGCCGTCTCGAGCTGTTCTGGCAAGCTATGCCTGGCGAAGCGCTCCAAACCGTCGACGAGCACTTTGCCGGTTGGTTCGAAGACCTCTTGCGAGACAATCCTGCCGTCTTCTCCCAGCGGCCGCGGCTCGACTATCCCATCCGCTGGCTGCCCGGATCGGCGATCGACGCCGGCTGCCCCCTCGTCTCCGAGCTTTCCGCCGCCGTCAGGCGCACTCTCGGCTTTGAGCCGGCCGTCGCAGGCATCGAGGGGCCTTGCGACATGTACGTCTTTCATGAGTTTGGTGTTCCCGCGGTCCTCTGGGGGCGGCGCGGCGGTAATATACATATGCCCGACGAATACGTCGAGATCGATTCGCTCGTACAGTCCACAAAGGCCCTCCTGTCCTTCGTGTGCTCCTGGTGCGGAGAGGACTCCCGATGAAACTGCAGATTCTGTTCCTTCTAGGCTGCTCGGCCTTCGCCGCCGACGGATTTGTTTCGCTTATGCCCGGGAAGAACCTGGCCGAGCATTGGACCGTTGAGGGCGCAGCGCCGCCCGAGGCGTGGATGCTGCGCGATGGCGCCATTGCCACCACCGGCCAGCCCAACGGCTTCCTGCGAAGCAGAAAGTCGTACCGCAACTACATCCTCCGCGCCGAGTGGCGCTTCCAACTCGGCTGGACACCCCCAAAACAGGGCGACGAATGGCCCAACGCCGGCTTCTTCATCCATGCCGGACCCATCCAGAACGGCTGGCCCACTTCGCTCGAAGTTCAGGGCTATTACGGCGAGGCCGGAAGCCTCTTCGGCGTCCGCGGCGGCAGAATCACCGGAGCCAAACGTGGCCCCTTCGTCACCGATCGCGTCCCTTTCGGCACCTGGGACCGTTACGAAATCACCTCGCTTAACGGCAAGGTCACCGTGCGCCTCAATGGAGTGGTGGTGAATGAAGGCACGGACGCCTATCCGGCTGAGGGCAACATCTGTCTGCAGTCTGAGGGCTGGCCCGTTTACTATCGGAATATCGAGATCAAGGAGTTGCCATGATAACCCGGCGTACCCTGCTTGCGGCTCCATCGCTGGCGTTTGCCCAGTCCGGCGTCGCTCCCACCCGCTTCCAACTCGCCTGCATGACATTGCCCTATTCGCCGTTCCCGCTGGAACGGGCGCTGACCGGGATCAAGTCCAGCGGCTATGACTTCGTCGCCTGGGGAACCAGCCATCGCGAGTCCGGCGTCGCCAAACCGGTGATGGCCATCGACGCGCCGCCCTCGGAGGCCGCCAAACTCGCCGCCCGCTGCCGCAACATGGGCCTTGAGCCCGTGATGATGTTCTCCACCGTCAATCTCGAAGCCGCCAACGCCCTCGACGCCCATCTCCGCCGCATCGATCAGGCAGCGGCGGCAAAACTCCCCTTCCTGCTCACTTTCGGCAGGACCATGCCGGGTGAATACGATACCTTTGTGGGCAATCTCAAGAAGATCGCCCCTCGCGCCAAGCAGGCCGGCGTCATGGTGTTGATCAAGCAACATGGCGGCAACACCGCCACCGGAGCCCACTGCGCCCGCATCGTCAACGAAGTCGCGCACGAGTCAGTGAAGATCTGCTACGACGCCGGCAATGTGCTCGACTATGAGAACCACGACCCCATCGCCGACATCCAAACCTGCTGGCGCGACATCAGGGCCTTCAACATCAAGGACCACCGGAACACGCCCAAAGACCAGGATTGCGGTCCCGGCTTCGGCGAAATTGACCACTACAAGCTGTTCGCACCCGTGATGAATACGGGCCTCACCATCCCTCTGACTTTTGAGAATATCTTCGAGCCCCTGGTCCCGCGCCCAGTTGCTGCCGAAGGCGTTGACGCACTGGCGCGCCGCGCGAAAGAATACATCGAAACCGTTTTGCGCGGACTGCAGACAGTAGGAGCATGACCATGAATCGAAGAAACTTCGTACTCAGTTCAGCAGCCGCGGCCCATGTTGCCCTGGCTCAATCGGCCAACGACCAGGTGCCCACGGCAATGATCGGAATCGGCAACCGCGGCAGTTATCTGCTGAAGGCTGTCATGTCCCAGCCGGACGCCCGCGTGGTCGCGCTCTGCGACAATAAGCCGGATCGCCTCGACAAGGCCGCGACCGCGGCCGCCCGAGATAACCCATCCACAACCACAGACTGGCGAAAGGTCATCGACCGTAAGGACGTCGAAGCCGTTTACATCGCCACCCCGCCCTACCTCCACGCCGAAATGGCGATCGCCGCTCTCCAGGCGGGCAAGCATGTCTACTGCGAAAAGCCCGTCGGCACCACCGCGGCACAAGTGCGCGACCTGTTGAAGGCGGCGAAACAATCCAACCGCGTCTTTGTTGCCGGCCAGCAGATGAGGACCATGATCCAGTTGGGCACCGCCGTGCGCAAGATCCAGGAAGGCGCAATCGGCGACATCCTGTTCGTCAAGGCACAGCGCCACGCCTCCGCAGATCTGTCCTATGACGGCACTTCGGGCGACTGGTATTTCGACTTCAAGAAGTCCGGCGGATACCTCGTTGAACAGTCCGTCCATAACCTCGATGCCTGTAACTGGGTCATCGGCCAGCACCCCATCCGCGCAGCCGGCTTTGGCGGCATCAATCTCTTCAAGAACACGCCCGAAGGCCGCGACATCATGGACCACCAGAGCCTGACCTACGAGTATGCCAACGGCGTCAAGCTCTCCTTTACCCAAATGGTTTTCCACCCCAGAAGAATGCCGGTGGGCAACCAGACCATCAGCGTTTACGGCAGCAAGGGCGCAGTTGAACTGCTCTACTCGACGAACTTCTACCCTTTGGACGCCACTGCCGCGCAGACCGTGCTCGCCGAAAAGGTTCAGGAAGATGGTGATGCCCACATCCGCGCCTTCTATGACTGCGTCCGGCAGGGCGCCAAGTCGCCCGCCGATGTCACCGTCGGCGCCACCGCCGCGCTCACCGCGATCCTTGGTAATGAAGTTTGCCGCCAGGGCAAAGTCATCGAATGGAAGGACCTCGGAGTGGACGTCTAATCAACCACCGCCTGAAAGGGTGGTTTTGATTGGCTTCCGGGAGTCTCGAGGTTGCGGCTAAGGCGCCCGAAGCCGGCTTGAAGGCCGGCGGGTGAGGTTCTGTTGAACCTTGATCATTAGGTCCCATCCCTGGCGCCTGATGCGCCCGCGGACCGACTTCTCATCAGCCGCGCCAGCCATCGCTCAATAGCCGCCTCGCGCCTGCAGGCGCTAAACCCAGCGGGTTCTGAGTTAGGGATCTCGTTTCGCACCCGCCTCGACGGCCGGCTATTGATCAACCGCACCAGTTCCGTGTGCGACAAGTGTTGTGCGGGGCCATGGAGCCATTGGGACCCATAGATGGGCGTGGACGTTTTTTCTACTGATTCGCAAGAAGAGAAATCGCGAGAAAACGCCCTTGGGTTTCGGCCTAAACTGGGGAGGGATGGCTGGGAGGCAGGGACTCGAACCCCGATACGCAGATCCAGAGTCTGCAGTCTTACCATTAGACGACCTCCCAATGGCGACGTTTGAATTATAACAAACGCGCCTCCCGGTCCGCACTGTTTGGGATAGAGTAGTCTGCAGAGGATCTCCAGGCCCTATGACATCCGATCGACGACAGTTCCTTGCCGGCGCCGCCGGCCTAGCCGCCGCCCGCAAGCTCAGTGCAAACGACAAGCTCACTTATGGCCTCATCGCCGCCGGTGGGCGCGGCCGGTATCTCAGCCGTGTCTTCGCCCAACTCGGGGCGCAGTGCGTCGCCGTCTGCGATGCCTATGAGCCAAACATGGAGTTGGCCCTGAAAGACACCCCCGGCGCCAAGAAGTTCATCGAACACGAAGCCCTGCTCGCGCACCCCGGCATCGACTTCACCGTCTGCGCCGGACCCGACCACTGGCACATGCCCCACCTGCTGGACTCCATCAAAGCCGGCAAGGACGTCTACACCGAGAAACCCCTGGCCCGCACGCTCGCCGAAGGCGCGCAAGTGGTGAGGACGGTCAAGGCCAGCGGAAAGGTGGTCCAGGTCGGCATGCAACGGCGGAGCGCGCCATCGCTGCATGAGGCCAAGGCGATCATCGACAAAGGCACACTCGGCCGCATCACCATGGCAAAGGCCCAGTGGAACTGGAACACGTCTAAGCCGTTGAACAATTCGCCGGTCCAAGGCGAGCTTCATTGGAACCGCTTTCTCGGTTCAGCGCCGAAGCGGGCTGTGGAACCCATGCGCTGGCGGTCATGGCGCGTGTTCAAGGACTATGCCGGCGGCAACATGACCGATCAGGGAACCCACCTGATGGATGTCGTTCTCTGGTTCACCGGCCGTAGTGTTCCGAAGTCGGCCGTCGCGCAAGGCTACATCGCCAAGATGACCGGCGCCGAACACCCGGATGTCTTCAGCGCCGTGTTCGACCACGGCGACATGCTGACCACATGGACGCTGGACTACGCCAACGCCTACGAAAACGGCTGGCAGATCCTGCTCATGGGCGACGAAGCGACGATGCGACTGGACGATGCCGGAGTCACGGTCTGGAAAGAGCCGTGGCACCAGAACCTAACGCCGATCGCCGAGATGAAGGCCCCCGTTCCAATGGAGCCGCATATCCAGAACTTCCTGGACTGCATCAAGAGCCGCAAACAGCCCAATTGCACGGTCGAGATCGCGCAGGCCGCCGTGGCCGGGCCGCATCTGGCCAATATCGCCATGTTCGAGGGACGGAAAGCGAAACTGGCTTCGGACCTGATGACCATCAGTTGATGTGGAACGCGACGCCTCCCGGCGCGTCATAAGTGACATATGAGAACACTCATCCTGCTGGCAGTTTGCGCCCTGGGGCTCCAGGCGCAATCGGTGCATTTCGGCGTCAAGGGCGGAATGCCGCTGAATGACGCCATCGATGCCGCTGGGGATTTCAAATCCGACTTCAAGCACTTCACTTTCGGGCCGATGGTCGATATCTTACTGCCCGGGGGCTTCGGAGTGGAGATCAACGCGCTTTATAAGAAGACCGGCTATACCCTGAATGCCACGGGGACAACCGCGGCCGAAAGCCATGACGCGCCGTCGTGGGAGTTCCCCTTGCTCCTCAAGTACCGTTTCCCTGGCGAGGTGCTGCGTCCGTATATCGCCGGAGGCTATGTCTTCCGCAGCATCGGCGACATGGCCCGCCTCGACCGCGGCAGTTCCAAGGGCCTGGCCGTCGGCGCGGGCCTCATGTTCGACTTCAAGCTAGTCAAGCTGTCGCCGGAGATCCGCTATACGCGCTGGAACAACGACGTATTTGAAGGCTCGACGCCCATCACGCTCAGGACGGTCAAGAACCAGGCCGAGTTTCTGATCGGTTTTACGTTCTGACATTCCCGGCCGCCGCCCCACGCGGCCTCCCGCGGGATTATGATGCTTACGTCATCACCGCAGGAGGTTTACCGTGGCCAAGAAAATCGCGATGGTCGGTGCGGGCAGCATCGTCTTCTGCCGTACGCTGCTGAACGACATCCTATCCACACCGGCGCTTGCCGATTCCGAGATCGCGCTCATGTCGCGCACCGAGCCGAAACTGCGCTCGATGGAGGACTTTGCCCGCCGCATGGTGAGCGACAACGGACTGCCCGCCAAGGTCTGGGCCACGCTCGACAGGCGTGAGGCGATCCGGGACGCCGATTTCGTCGTCGTCATGGTTCAGGTGGGCGGAGTCGAAGCGTTCGAGACCGACTATAAGATTCCGCTGAAATACGGCATCGATCAGTGCATCGCCGACACACTCGGCCCCGGTGGCATCTTCCGAGCACTGCGCTCGATCCCGCTGCTCATCGACATCGCGCGCGACATGGAGGAACTGGCCAAGCCAGGCGCCATCATGCTCCAATACGCCAACCCGATGGCGGCCAACTGCCTGGCGCTGGGCAAGGCCTCGCCGGTTCCCTTTGTCGGTCTGTGCCACGGTGTCCAGACCACGCTCGACCTCATCTCGCGCTACTGCGGCGTCCCCAAGGACGAGATCACTTACACCTGCGGCGGAATCAACCACATGGACTGGTTCCTGCGGCTGGAACACAAAGGCCGCGACCTCTACCCCACGTTGCGCGAAGTCTTTGAGCGGCCGGAATTCTATAAAAACGAGAAGGTCCGCGGTGAGGTGTTCCGGCACTTCGGCTACTTCATGACCGAATCCACGGGCCACTTGAGCGAATACGTCCCCTGGTTCCGCAAGAGCCGCGCGGCGCTGGATACCTACTGCGACGAACCTGGCTTCGGCGGCGAAACCGGAGCCTATTATTCCTGGTGCCAGACCGTGGCCGGTTTCTACGCAAAACACGACCCGCTGCAGTTTGAATCAACGCGCCTGGAACCGCGCAGTGTCGAATATTGCTCCTGGATCATGGAGGCCGTCGCCACCGGGCGGCCGTTCCGCTTCATGGGAAACGTCCGCAACGATGGGTACATCACCAACCTTCCGCAGGGCTGCTGCGTCGAGGTGCCCACGTTCGCCTGCGATACGGGCCTGCACCCGACGGTCATCGGAGCGTTGCCGCCGCAGTGTGCCGCGCTGTGCATGACCAACGTCAACGTGCAGATCCTGGCCGCCGAGGCGGCGCTCCTGGGCGATCCCGAACTGGCCGTGCAGGCCGCGGCGCTGGATCCGCTGTCGTCAGCCGTTTGCACGCTCGACGAGATCCGGCGAATGTGTTCTGAGATGCTGGAGTCGCAGCGCGAACACCTGCCCGGATTCGCGGGCAAGCGAGTAGCGCCGAAGCCAATGATTTCGATCCCACCGGACTGCCAGGCGGTGGACGTTCCGCTCGACCCGGCTCTGGCCATCGGCAAGCGCTTCGGAACGCTGATCAACCAGACGGAGGAAAGATGAAACCAGTCACACGGCGGACGTTGCTGGCCGTGGCGCCGATCATCCTTCCGGCCAGAGCCAGGGGCGCGAACGGCCGCATCCGGGTTGGCGTCATAGGAGCCGGCAACCGCAGCGGACTGTTGATCGACCAGTTGCCCGAGGACGCCGAGGTTGCCGCCATCGCCGACTGTTACCTAAAGAAGGCCGAAGACCTGGCGGCCAAGCGCAAGGCGAACTGGCTCATCTTCCAGGATTACCGCCGGCTTCTCGACCGTAAGGACCTGGACGCCGTCATCATCGGTGCAACTGACCACGCCCGCGCCCTGCTCTGCATCCACAGTTGCCAGGCCGGCAAGGACGTATACGCTGAGAAACCTCTCACGCTCTATGTTGCCGAAGGCCGCGCCATCGTCAAGGCCGCGGAGCGATACAGGCGCGTTTTCCAGGTGGGCAGCCAGCAGCGCTCGATGGCGATGAACCAGATCGCATGCAAGTTCATCCGCGACGGCGGACTCGGGCCGCTGCACTTCGTCCAGGGCTGCAACTACCCGTCGGCGAAGATCTGGAACCCCCAACCGGGGCAGCCTGTGCCCGATGGCATGGACTGGAATTTGTGGCTCGGCCAGTCGGTCGAGCGGCCCTTTCACGACCAGCTTTACCGCGGCTGGATGGGCTGGCGCGACTACTCGGGCGGCGAGATGACCAACTGGGGCGCTCACGGCCTCGACCAGATCCAATCGGCACTCGGCATGGACGGCACGGGTCCGGTCGAACTGTGGCCGCTGGCCGATTCAGCGCCCGGTGCGGTGGCGTTCCGCTATGCGAACGGCGTCCTGGTCCGGTTGGAACTGCCTATGGGCGACCTGAACGGCGGCGCGGTCTTTGTAGGCAAGCGCGGGCGGATGGAGATCGTCCGCAACGGCTTCCGGCTGGATCCGGCGGCGCTGATGAAGGAGATCGAGTTGCCGCCAAAGGAAGAGGTGGCCAAGTGGGACCGGGCGCTGTGGCAGGCCCGTTATCACATGCAGAACTGGCTCGACGCAATTCGCACAAGAGGCGTCCCGCTCGCAGGGCCGGAGATCGGCCACCGCTCGGTCACCGTTTCCCATCTGGCCAACATCACGCGCGAGTTGAACCGGAAGCTGCGGTGGAACCCTCAGGCCGAGCGGTTTGAGAGCGACGCCCAAGCCAACGCGTTGCTCACGCGTCCGCGCCGCAAAGGCTTCGAACTGCCTGCATAGGGTTACTTCTGCTTGGCCAGCGCGTGCTGGCGGCAGTAGCGCTGTCCTGGTAGGGCCGCGCGCGTGCAGCGCAAGCCTTCCTTAGTCAACGCCGCGCAGCGCACCGCGGCCGGTTTGGCATCCGGACGGTCCGGAGCGGAGGAGACCGGCGAGACGATGCCGCCAAACGGGGCCGGCTTCGCGTTCTGCAACTGTCCGCGACGCTCGCTCAGCGAGGCGATCAGCGCGTCCAGCCGCGCTTCAATCGCCTGCAACTCCGACTTCATGGATTGAAGCTCTGCCAGCGACCGTTCAGTCACTTGCAGTTCCTCGCTCACGGCCGCCGGGGGATCCCCCTGGGCGGGCAGCAAAACGAGCAGACAGATGGCGGCGAGGCAGGCACGTTTCCGCATGACATCTCCTTAGTGCCTGCCGCGAGCGAAAAATCTCACCTGTCGTCGTCGTCAATGTCGAGCGAAAGCGGGGCGAAGACGTTCTGCGGCGGCTGCGGGTAGGGTTTGTCCCAGCCGCGGATCATGCCCCAGACAATGCGGTTCAGTCGCTCAGTGGGTGCTGCGTCGGGCACATCCCACCGCATTTTCGCCGAATCGATGGCCGCCTGGCGGGCCTTGCCGCGCAGGGCCTGGACCGGCGGGTTCACGTCGTCGAGCGATTGGCGCGGCGTGATGGCCTTGAACGGTTCCAGATCCGGCGTGTCCTGGAAACAGGCGCGCATGTCGTTGGCGATCAAGTCGAACAACGACAGCGCGGGCAATCCGAGAATCAGTTCGATGGTTTTGAGGATGCTCTGATTGGAATAGAAAGTGGAATCGATCGCGCCGCGGCGGGCGTAAGGGCTGGCGACGGTAGCCACGGTGCGGTGGCCATCGACGTGATCGACGCCATTCTGCGCGTCGTCTTCCACCACGAAGATCGCCATCTTCGCCCAGAAAGGCGAGGTTGAAAGCCCCTCGACGATGTGGCCGAGCGCAAGGTCGTTGTCGGCCACCATGGCCTTGGGCGACGACGCATTGGGTGTGGCGCCGAAGGTGTGATCGCTGGGCAACTGGACGATGACGAGGTTGGGCATCTTGCCTTCCTTCGTCCAGGAGGCCAGGTCCTTCAGGAAGATAGAGGCCCGGACGACGTCGGGCACGGCGTTGGTGTAAGTCGGGTAGTGGCGGGCGAGCAGGGCGTCGAGCGGCGGAATGGGGGAGGAGACCTTGAAATCCTTAGAGAAATCATCGCCCTTGCGCCAGCGGGCCAGGTAGCCGGCGCGTTGAGGCGGCTTGGCCTCGCTGAGCCTGGGCGCGTACTCGCCATAGACGCGGACAGTCTTGCCCGCCTTCAGCGCGGCATCCCAAAGGAAGCCGTTGTGGGAGTAAGCAATGGGGTCGGTTCCGTCGTAGGGATAGCTGCGGCCTTCGTAGCCGGGCCAGAGCGTGTAGGCGACCTCGTTGCCTTGTGTTACCCATTGATGCCCGTTGGCGCTGTTGCCGCCGGTGGCGAAGAAGCGGTCCATCAATACGTAGCGGCGTGCGAGGGCGCGCTGATTCGGCGTAACTTCTTCGCCGAACATCACCAGCGACGGCTCGCCGTCACCTTCCGCCAGGTCGCCGAAGAGCTGGTCGTAAGTACGATTCTCCTTAACGATATAGACGACATGTTCGACCAACGAAGGGTCGCCCGAGCGGGCTGGAATCGCCTTGGGGGCAGGCTTGGGTCCCCGTGCAACAGGCTGCCTCGCGGAACGCCCCTTCAGCGTGAGGTGTGTGTTCTCGGCCACGGCGGTGGTGAAGTTGGCCAGTTGAGCGGCATCGGGGATATCGATGACCGAAGCCGCGCCGCGGTAGCTGTGGACGAAGCGCTGGTTCGGCGTGTCGCGCCATCCCGACCCCGCGCCAAGCAGCGCGCCGACGGCCAGGCGCTTGCCGTCGCCGCTGAGCGAGAGCGACGACGGATACCAGGCTGTCGGGATCATGCCGGCCAGCCTTCCTGTGACGGTTTCAAAAACTGCGACGGCGTTGATGCCGCCCAGGGCGACATAGAGGCGCTGCGACTTGGTGTCCAAGGCAAGCGCGGTCGGGGCGACGCCTGGGGCACGTTCGTCGAAGGGGTCGATAGCCCAGGTGGCGGTCAGCTTATTGGATGCGGTATCGATGATGGAGACCGAGTCGGCGTTGCTGTTGGCGACGTAGAGCCGGTTGCGCTGTTGGTCCCAGGCCAGCGACGTCGGCGCCAGCCCGGTTTCGATCTCGTGCGTCACCTTGCCGCTCCGTGTGTCGATGCGTGAGACCGTGCCCGAAGCGGCCACACCGCGGGCGTCGATCGGCACCTGGTCGGCGGTCTTCGACAGGCCCGTTGGGGCGGTTTTCTCGCCGGGATTCGGCTTGCGGCCGCCCCAGTGCGAAACCCACGCCACGCAGCCGTCGCCGGAAATGGCAACCGACGCAGGCGCGGTGGAAACGGAGACGTTCACGGGCGGTTTGGCTCCGTCCAGATCGACGAGCGCGACCTGGTTGTTGAAGATCAACGGCAGCGCGGCCAGCCTGGCTCCGCCGTTACAACCGCGCTGCGCCACCACCGGCGCGCCGGCATGGCTTGCACCCAGTTTCTCGGCGACGATCAACTTCGACGCCGCCACCCGCGCCAGCCAGACGCCTGGGGCACGGTCCACTCCGGCAAACAGAGCCTGACCGGCAACCGGATCAAACGCCACGCCCTGCAACGCAGGCCGCCGTCCGGCATCGAGACGCTGCAGGACTTTGTTCTTCGCCCAGTCGTAGCGGTAGAGTCCGCTGGCGGCGAGGACATAGAGTTCGTTCGAGTCGCGGCCAAATGCGACGCCGAAAACGCGCCCCTCAAATACCGCCGGCACGCCTGCGGGAGTGATCTCCTGGCGGGTGGTGACGACGCCTGGGTCGAGAACGCGGCGGACGGGCTGCTGCGCCATCAGGGACGCGGCGGCCAGAATAAGCAGGAGTTGTTTCATACGTTGAACTCGATTCCCTGGGCCAAGGGCAGATCCCTGGACCAGTTGATAGTCACCGTCTGGCGACGCATGTACTGCTTCCAACTGTCACTGCCGGCTTCGCGCCCGCCGCCGGTCTCTTTTTCACCCCCGAACGCTCCGCCGATTTCGGCGCCGCTGGTTCCGATATTAACGTTGGCGATGCCGCAATCGCTGCCGCGCGTGCTGAGGAACGTTTCGGCGGCGGCGAGGCTGTCGGTGAATATCGCCGACGACAGGCCCTGCGGCACGGCGTTATGCCACTCGATGGCCTCCTCTAGCGTGTCGTATTCCATCAGGTACAGCACCGGGGCGAACAGTTCCTCGGCCACCACGGGCATGTGCGGCCAGGCGCGGATCAAAGTGGGCTCGACGAAGTAACCGCCGCCACGCTCGATCGCCTTTCCGCCTGAAATCACTTCCCCGCCCTGCGACTTCGCCTTGGCGATACCCTCCATCATCTCGTCCACGGCGGCCCGGTTCACCAGCGGACCCATCACCGTCGATTCGTCCAGCGGGTCGCCGATCCGGATCTGCGAGTACGCCGAGCGCAGGCGTTCGATGAACCCTGCCGCGATGCTCTTCTGAAGGAAGATGCGCCGGATCGTCGTGCAGCGCTGGCCCGCCGTGCCCACGGCGCCGAACAGCACCGCGCGCAGCGCCAGATCGAGATTGGCCGATTCAGTGATGATGATGCCGTTGTTGCCGCCGAGTTCGAGGATGGTTCGGCCCAGGCGCCGCCCGACGACTTCGGCTACACGGTAGCCCATCGTGCAACTGCCAGTCGCCGACACCAGCGGGACCCGCTTGTCATGCAGCATCCGCTCGCCAACCGTGCGGCCCTTGCCGATCACCAGCGTGAAGATGCCCTGCCAGCCGTGGCGCTCAAGAACGCGATTACAGATCTTCTGAACGGCGACGGCGGTGAGCGGCGTGTCGGATGAAGGTTTCCAGAGGACGCAATCGCCGCAAACCGCCGCAATCATAGCGTTCCAACTCCAGACAGCCACTGGGAAATTGAAGGCCGAGATGACGCCCGCGATTCCAAGCGGATGCCACTGTTCGTACATCCGGTGCTCGGCCCGTTCGCTGTGCATCGATAGCCCATAGAGCTGGCGAGAAAGGCCCACCGAGAAGTCGGCGATGTCGATCATCTCCTGCACCTCTCCGCGGCCCTCGGCGATGATCTTGCCCATCTCCAGGGTGACCAGCGCACCCAGCGCGTCCTTGTTCGCGCGTAACTCCTCGCCGATCTGCCGGACGATTTCGCCGCGTTTGGGCGCCGGCAGCAGCCGCCACTTGAGGAACGTCTCATGGGTTTCGACCGACACGCGGTCGTAGTCCTCTTCCGACGCCATGCGGACCGAAGCGATGGGTTCGCCGGTCGCCGGGTTCAGAGAGACCAGTTCGCCGCCTGCGGAAGTGTCTAGCCAGCTCTTGCCGCAGGCGCCGGGGTTGGACGCCTGGATGCCGAGCTGCTGGAGTATCTGTTGGATGTTTGCCATGCGTTGCTCCTCGCGCCATTGTATAGCGGCCGGACAGACCGGCTGAACCCGACGGCCGGCAGGGTCCTGCCCGCCAGTAGCGTTCTTCGAAAAAAACGGCCCGAGCGTTTGAAGCGCTCAGGCCGTTCTCTAGTCCAGACAGATTCTCCGCTCCGGCATTGCCGCTGGATGCGGGATGTTGTTTTTGCGGGGGCTTTGCTCGGCAGGCGCCTCGCTACAGCGCCGAGTCGCCGCGTTCGTCGTTGCGAATGCGGATCGCCTCTGCCACTTCATAGACGAAGATCTTGCCATCGCCGATCTTGCCCGTCCGGGCGGCAGCCGCAAGGGCGCTTGCCACCTCTTCCAGGCGTCCATCGCCGACCACCATCTCCACCTTCACCTTGGGCAGCAGGTCCACCTGGTATTCCTGTCCCCGGTAGACCTCCTTGTGGCCCTTCTGACGGCCATGGCCCCGGACCTCGGTGATGGTCATGCCATCGATGCCGATCGCCTTGAGGGCCTCCTTCACTTCTTCCAACTTGAACGGTTGAATGATCGCTTCGATTTTCTTCATGGACTTCTCCCTCTACTAGGCTTCCAGGTTGTAGCCTTCCTCGCCGTGCTGGCTGAGGTCCAGGCCGTCGGTCTCTTCATCGGCGCTGACGCGGAGTCCGAGAGCCATGTCGCAGACCTTCAGGATAATCAACGTCCCGACGATGGCCAGGCCCCAGGCGATCGCCGTGCCAATCAACTGATTGACGATCTGGCCGCCGTTGCCGTCCATCAGTCCGAGGGCCGCCGGGTTGCCGGATGCATCCTTCAGCGCGTTGTTCACTGAATTGGTGGCGAACACGCCGGTCAGAATCGCGCCCAGCGTTCCGCCCGCGCCATGGACGCCAAAGGCGTCGAGAGAGTCGTCATATCCGAGCTTCTGCTTCACCTTCACAACCATGAAGTAGCAAACCGCGCCGCCCAGGAATCCCATGATCAGCGCCGATCCCGGAGTCACGAATCCGGCCGCGGGGGTGATCACCACCAGCCCGGCCACAGCGCCCGAGATGCCGCCCAGGACGCTCGGTTTGCCCATCTGGATCCACTCCATCACAAGCCAGCCGATCACGGCCGCCGAGGCGCCAAGATGAGTGGCGACGAAAGCCGACGATGCCAGGCTGCCGGCGCCGAGAGCGCTGCCGGCGTTGAAGCCGAACCAGCCCACCCACAGCAGGCAGGCGCCGATCGTGCTCAGTACCAGCGAGTGCGGCTTGATCGGCTCTGACGGGTAACCCAGGCGCTTACCAAGGTAAAGCGCGCAAACCAGCGCCGATACGCCTGAAGTGATGTGGACCACAGTGCCGCCGGCGAAGTCGAAGCAGGGAATCGACCCGCCGAGGAAGGCGTTCAGAAGACCGCCCTTGCCCCAGACCATGTGCGCCATCGGGTAGTAAACCAGCAGAGACCACAGCGTCATGAACAACAGCATGGCGCTGAACTTCATCCGCTCAGCGAAGGCGCCGGTGATGAGCGCCGGGGTGATGATGGCGAACATCATCTGGAAAATCATGAATGTCTGCTGCGGGATTGTCCCGGCGTAGTCGCCGTTCGGGTCGGAGCCCACGCCCTTCAGCATCAGATAGCGCAGGTCGCCAAGGAATGCGCTGCCCTCACCGAAGGCCAGACTGTAGCCGACCAGTGCCCAGAGGATACTCGCCAGGGCCATCATGATGAAGCTCTGCATCATGGTGGCGAGGATGTTCTTCTTGCGCACCAGGCCACCGTAGAACAGGGCCAGGCCCGGTCCGGTCATCATCAATACCAGGGCTGTGCAGACCAGCATCCAGGCGTTGTCGCCCGAAGTCTGGGCCGCGCTCACGCTGCTTTCCAGCGCCGCCAGTTTCTCGGCCACGGCATCCTGCGCCGCGGCCGTCATGGTGAACAGTGCGCAGGCGATTGGCAAATACTTCGCGATTCTCATTGGGCTCCTTCTGCTGCAAGGGTGAAACTTGGCTCGGGATACGGGGAGCCGTCAGGGGTGCGACAGGGCGGTTGCTCACCATCATCGCGGGGATCGGCCGATTAGAGAAGCGCAAACTTTTTATCGGGGGGATTGAAACTATCTATTGGTATCCGGGCAAGACTGGACCTTACAATTCAAGTCACCCAGTCAGAGCTGCCGCCCTGTCGCCGTAGCCGCCAATTCAAAAATTCTACGGAGACAGACCCCCGAATGAGACGCTACACGTGTGCGTACACGCTTCTGCTTCTGAGCAGCAGCCTAATGGGCCAGGAAGCCGCTCAAAGCCCTCCCGCCCCCACCGCTCCGGCGCCGCCCGCCTGGTCGGCAGGGGCCATTCGGTTCAGCGGCCTCGTCGACGGCTACTACAGCCTCAATTTCAATCATCCTGCCTCCGGCTCGAACCTCTACCGCAACTTCGACGTCATGGCCAACCAGTTCAGCCTCAACATGGCCCGCCTCACCCTCGAGCACGACCCCGACCCCGTCGGCTTCAAGCTCGATCTCGGCTTCGGCAAGGCCTTTCAGCTCTTTCATGCCACCGAACCCGGCGGCGACATCATGGACTGGGTCCCTCAGGCCTACGTCAGCCTCAAGCCCACACAAATGAAGGGCACCCAGTTCGATTTCGGCAAGTTCTACACCTCGGCCGGCGCCGAACCCACCGAAACGCATCTCAACTGGAACTACTCGCGCTCGCTCATCTATGCCCTCGGACCCTACTACCACATGGGCATGCGCGTCACCCAGCCGCTCAACGACAAGCTCACCGTCGGCGTCCAACTTCTCAACGGCTGGAACAACGTCCAGGACAACAACACCGGCAAGACCCTTGGCCTCACCTCCGCGTTCACGACGTCAAAGGCGAGCTGGTTCAATACCTACTACACCGGCCCCGAGAAGACCGGCACCAATCAGGGCAAGCGAAACTTCTATGACACGGTGCTGCTGCTCACCCCCTCCGAGAAGGCCAGCTTCTACGTCAACTTCGACTACGGCACGGAACGCTACGTCGGCGGCGGCTCGCAGGACTGGATCGCCCTTGCCGGCGCCGCCCGCTTCCAGGTGACCGATCGCGTTGCTTTCAGCCCCCGCCTCGAGTACTACTACGACAAGGAGGGCTGGGCCACCGGACAGCAGCAGAAGTTGAAGGAGTTCACCTTCACCGCTGAATACAAGATGGTCGAAGGCCTGCTGGCCCGCGCCGAGTACCGCCGAGACTGGTCTGACCAGGCCGTCTTCGAACGCGGCGCCGGAGGAGTCTTCAAGAACCAGACCACGATGCTGGTCGGCGTCGTCGCCTTCTTCGGCCCGACCCGCTGATCGAATCCTCGATTCCCGCAAACGAAGGCCTTGCCGCTTCATCGCGGCAGGGTCTTTCGCCGTCTAGAGGAGCCGCTTCCCGATCGTCAACGCCCGCGCCGGGTTGTCCACGGTCATCAACCGGATCTCGGTCTCGCTGTACTTCGCCTCCCGCAGCGCCGGGATGAAGTGCGTGAACAGCCCTGAATACGGCTTCATCGGACGCCCCCCCGCCCGGAACGAGTTGCCGTCATGCGACAGCAGCACCTGCTTCAGCCGGCCCATCGATTTCATCATTCCGACCAGCGCCAGGTGCCTTTCCACGTTTTCCGGCGCGACGCCGTCGAAGCTCAGCCACGCGCCGGCTTCCGCCGCCGATTTCAGCGCCCCCTCGTCCTTGCAGTTGTTGGCGTGGATCCACACCCAGGCGTCCGCCCGGATGCCATGCTTTTTCAGCAGTTCCAACTGCCTTCCCGTTGCCTCAACGGCGTCTGCGGTGTGCACGGTGATCAACAGGCCCGTCTCGTGATGCGCCAAGCAGGCCGCCTCGAACAACTTCTCGTCGATCGCCGACAGCGGGCCCGCGTCCACTCCAAGCTTCATGAATCCCGGCTTGACGCCGGTCCCATCGATGCCTCCGGTGTACTCACTCACCCACCGCGCCGCGATCTGGCTGGCGCTTTCCTCGCGCGCGGACCGCGGAACATAGCGGTCGTTCGCCGCGCCATAGTAGCCGGTGTTTGTCAGTACGTGGACACCCGTTGCGGTGGAGACCCGCCTCAACAATGAGGCATCGCGCCCGAACCACGCCGTCGTGCCGTCAGCGATCGCCCGGCATCCGAGAAACCGCAGCGAATTGACATACCGGCTCACCTCACCCATTAGTTTTGGAACATCGTATTCCGCGCGTTCAGCCGGCTCTTCTCCGAAGATCGAAAACAGGTGCTCGTGCGGAAGGCAGAGTCCAAGTTCCGCCGGCCGCACCGGTCCCCGTACGGTCATCACCATCTCCAGCGAAGCCGCGGGCGCCAGAGCAGCCGACAGTAGCAATTCTCGCCGTGTCATTCAAAGATCATGACACGGCGCGCCGCACGACATTCTTGCCCTACGATTGCCCGTCCCGGCGATTCTGCGCGATAGTGGGATTGCCTGCAAGCGCAACGAAAGGAGGCCGGGATGGCAGATGGCGGAACAATTCCTCTTTCTTACCGAACTCCTCGGTCTCAAGGTCTATGACCTGCGCCGCCGTGTCCTCGGCCGCGTCACTGACGCCGCGCTGATCCCCGTCATCCACCCCGTCCGCATCGACCGCCTATTCATCGGCGGACCCTTCACCTGGCTCACCGTCCGCCAGGAACAGATCCAGACCATCGGCCTCAACGGCATCTACCTCAACAGCGAGAACCTCACGCCCTTCCATGAGGACGAGTCGATGTTGCGCCTCGAACGTGACCTGCTCGACCAGCAGATCATCGATGCGCAGGGCCGCAAGGTGGTCCGCGTCAACGATGTCACCTTTGAGATCGGTTCCGAGCAGGGCCGCAACGTCCTCCTGATCCACGAAGTCGATATCGGCCTTCGCAGCGTTTTCCGCCGTCTCGCCCAGGGCGTGCTGCCACGCCGCGTCATCCGGCGACTTCAATCGCGGATCCCGCCGAATTCGATAGGCTGGGCGTTCTGCTCCATCCTCGAACCGGATCCTCAGCGCCGTCTGCACCTCAACATCTCCACTTCGCTCATCGAGAGGATGCGGCCCGCCGACCTCGCCGACATCGTCGAAGAACTCAGCCCCGAGGACCGCGAGGCCCTGTTCGAGGCCATGGAACCCGAGATCGCCGCCGAAGCGCTCTCCGAGGTCGAGCCCGAAATTCAGACACAAATCATCGAATCCCTTGAAGCCGACCGCGCCGCCGACATCCTCGAGGAGATGGACCCGGACCAGGCCGCCGACGTCCTCGGCGACCTCGAAGACCATATGTCCGAGGAGATCCTCGGCGAAATGGAAGACGCCCCCAAGGCTGAACTCGAGGAACTCCTCGAATACGACGAGAACACCGCCGGCGGTTTGATGAACACCGAGTATGTCGCCGTCCACGCCGGCGCCACCGCCGCCGACGCCATCGAGGCCGTGCGCAGCCAGCCCGACCTCAGCGATGGCGTTACAACGCTTTTCCTCACAGACCTGGACGGCCGCCTCTCCGGAGTTCTCCCTGTCACGCGCGCCCTGCTGGCACGGCCCGATACGCCGCTCGCCGACCTCTCGCCCGAGGAGCCTATCACCGCCCATGTCGACGAAAAGGCCGTCCGCGTAGCCGCACTCTTCGACAAATACAACCTGCTCGCCCTGCCCGTCGTCGACGAAGAGGGCCGCATGGCCGGAGCCGTCACCGCGGACGACATCATCACGCTGCTGAGAAGGAAGTGATGTTCAAACGCACGCGTTACCACATCGCTGTTTTCTTCGCCGTCATCGGCCCGGGGTTCATCACCGCCATGGTCGACAACGACGCCGGCGGCATCTTCACCTATTCACAAGCCGGCGCCAAATACGGCTACCTCCCGCTCTGGACCCTCTTACCAATCACCGTGCTTCTCGTGGTTACCCAGGAGATGTGCTCGCGCATGGGCGCCGTCACCGGCAAGGGCCTCAGCGACCTCATCCGCGAAGAATACGGTCTCCGCACAACCTTCTTCATGATGGCCGCGCTTGTCGCCGCCAACCTGACTAACGTCATGGCCAACTTCGCCGGCGTCGCCAGTTCGCTCGAACTGTTCGGCATCTCGCGCTACATCACCGTGCCGCTGGCTGCAACCGCCGTCTGGCTGCTGATCGTCAAGGGCACCTACGACCGCGTCGAGAAGATCTTCTTGTTCGCCACGGCTCTTTATGTCTGCTACATCATCTCCGGCGTGATGGTGAAGCCGGATTGGAAGGAAGCGGCCATATACAGTGTGCGACCAGTGGTGATGCTCGACCCCGGCTACATCACCATGCTGATCGGCATGGTGGGCACCTCCGTCGCCCCCTGGATGCAGTTCTATCTCCAGGCCGCTGTCGTCGAGAAAGGCGTGTCGGCCAAGGACTACGCCGAGTCCCGCATCGAGGTGATCGTCGGCTGTATCGCCATGTCGGTGATCGCGTTCTTCATCATCGTCGCCTGCGCCGGCGCCATACACAGCGTCCGCCCGCGCGATATCACCGACGCCACCGACGCCGCCCTCGGCCTCAAACCTTTCGGCAATGCCGCCTATCTGCTGTTCAGCGCCGGCCTTTTCAACGCCTCCATCTTCGCCGCCTGCATCCTGCCGCTTTCCACTTCCTACACCGTCTGCGAAGGTCTCGGCTTTGAATCCGGCGTCAACCGCAGCTTCCGTGAAGCGCCCATTTTCTACTGGCTGTTCACCGGCCTGGTCGCCATCGGCGCCGGCGTCATCCTTATCCCCGGCATTCCACTCGTGAAGATGATTCTCGCCTCTCAGGTCATCAACGGCATCCTGCTGCCGGTTGTCCTGATCTTCATGATCATGCTGGTGAACAAGCAGCGGCTGATGAAGAAGTGGGTCAATTCATCGTTCTACAATGCTGTGGCGTGGATCGCAATCATTTTTCTCATCGGACTCACCCTGGCGCTGCTCGTCATCTCCATCCGCGACTTCATGGCGTAGCCGGTTCGAACGTGATCTTCGATTCAGCGCCAAATCGCTTGTAGTCCACATACCGGATCTCCAGCCGCATCCTCAACGCCCCTGTGCGAAACGGCAGCAGGTCATCGGCATAGGTTAACTCCGGAAACCAGTGCTTGCCGTCCACCTTCCTGCGGATTGTGGTGAACCGCGGGAACAGGTTCTCGCTCTTCGACGTCCTGACCGGCGGCACCGCCTGCCCGTGAATGCGCACCACCATCAGGTCTCGCTTGTCCACCCACGCCATGCCGTCGAACATCCGGAACCCGGCGAACAACTGCCGCGGCGTGATCTCCAGCACCCAGCACTCCACGCCGTCCACATTCTCTTCGCCCCGGAACCGCACCATGTACCGCGGCAGCATCTCCGGAGTCAGCATCAGCGGTTGGATATGCCGGATATCCTCGAAGTCCTCAGCGGTCAGGATCAGTCGCTGGAGGCTGTTGAACGGCCTCGCCGCCACCCGCTCCGTGCGTTCGCCCGCGGGCGAGAAGATCACCTCCCGCACCTCCCGGAAACGCCCTCCGCGCGGCTCCATTTCATCCACGACCACCGACTGCCGGTACATATAGTTCAGCCGCTCCGCTTCGTTCTCACGCTCGTTCTCGGCCACCCGTTTCACAAGGTCTGGCGGCGGCTCCTGCGCCAGGCTGGATGCTAGGATAGCAGTCAGACACACGATGAGCCGCAGATACGGAATCACTTTGGGTGTCCTCGTTCTTGCGGGCATCGTCGCGGCGGTCATCGTCGTCCAAACCCAGAATATCGGCTTGCGCATCGTCTTGCCCGCGCTGGCCGCTGTCCTTCTGGAAGCCGCGCTTTACGCCTCGCTCGCCTTTGAGGAAGTCCGCTGCAAATGGCGCTGGCAGGCGGTAGCGCTGCTGGCGCCGGTTCCCTATCTGCTCTACACAATCCCCCTTGGACTCGCGTCAGCTCTCTCGGCGTCCGTCCTCGTGCTTATCGCTGCCACCGCCTCGGCCTGGTTCCGCATCGCGCCTCGCGGCCGTGTGGCCGATTTCGCCTACATCGCCCTGGTCGCCGCGCCTCTCTTGTTCAAGCTCTTCCCGCTTCTCTACCCCAAGGCCCATGACGACCTCCGCCTCGACTTCCTCGGTCAGCTCATGTGGATCCGCGCCGCCATCGTCGCCGTCCTCCATGACCGTCCTCAGCGCGGCATCCATTTCGGCTTCATCCCCACGCGCCAGGAATGGCTCACCGGTTTCAAGTGGTTTGCCTTCGCCCTGCCGCCGGTCCTCGGCCTGGTGGTTTGGACTGGCTTCGCCTCGCTCGAAATTCCTCAGGCCGCCTGGTGGAAGACCGCCGCAACGACAGTCGGCACCTTCGTCGGCATTCTCTGGGTGGTCGCCCTCAGCGAAGAGTTCCTCTTCCGCGGACTCCTCCAGCAGTGGTTCGAGGAAATCACCGGAAAGCGTTGGATCGCCCTCGCCGCCGCATCCATCCTGTTCGGCGCCGTCCACCTCGGCTTTCGAGGATTCCCCAACTACCGCTTCGCCGCCATTGCCGCCATCGCCGGCGTCTTCTATGGCATGGCATTCGCCAAAGGCAATGGGATACGCGCCGCCATGGTCGCCCATGCATGCATGGTGGCCGTTTGGCGGACCCTTTTCCGTTGATCAGTCCGACGGCATCGCCGGGACAAACTCGATCCACCCCTGAGCCGGAATCGCATCCAGCGGCAGCCCATCCCGCCACACCGAAAGCTGCATCCTGAACAGCTCATCCGCCTCAAACCCCGCGGCCTCCAGGTTCAACGCCAGCTCAAACGTCCGGCCATACGCGGCCCGCACCGAGCCAGCGGCCTGCGTCCCAGCACCCGCGGCCAGCGCCACCCCGGTGCTGGTGAGCACGGCGCTCATCTGCATGTCCTGGCCTCCGCCTTCCATGGCCATCCGGATCTCTGTCCCGGCCAGCGCGCCCGGACCCGGCTGCTCGAGATCCAGCCTCACATAGAGCGTCGCCTCGTCGCTGCCGTAGTGCAGTTCCTTCACCAGGAACTCTCGCCCGTGCATCGCCCCCTGCCTCTGGTCCGGCCGGTAGATGCCCGCGCCCAGCCACTCGAAATACGACGACACCTCGCCTTCGATACTCGGATGGATCAACCCTGTCGGCGGCTGATGGAATGCCGCGACCGCCACTCTCAAGATCGGTCTCGACAGTGCCTCCGGCGGAGCCAACCCCAGCAACCGGTACACCTGCGCCACATGATCGCGGAACAACTTGTCGAACTCCGCCCGGTTGTCGGAATGGTGCTCCGGCCCATACCACCAGTTCCAGTCGCTGCCCTCGGCGATCAGCAATTCCTCGAACGCCATCCGCACCTTTTCCGGATCCAGCTTCGCGCCGGAATCGGATTTCGTCACCCGGTCATAGGTCTGCCTGGCGTCAAGCAGCATGTTCCACGCCGTGTTGTCTTCCTCGGCCCCGATCCACACGTCGAAGTTTGCGTTGATCCAAGACCCTGGGTGGATCCGGTGGATCTCATCGGCTTTCATCTTCCCCAGCGCTTCGGACACCGTCACCGCCGACATCGACGCATCCGCCGAGATTTTGCCATACAGGCTCTTGAGAAAATCTCTTCCGCTCTCGTGGAAGTGCTCCCAGGCGTTCTCGCCATCCAGGATGACCGGCACCAGCGCATCCCTGCCCGACCCGAGAATCGGTTTGGAGTTCTCGCGGATGCGGTCCAGAAAGTGGTTCGCTGCCTGCTCAGGCTCCATGCGCGAGTAGACGAAGCCGATCAGATCGCTCAGGTAGTGGTCGCGGAAGATCACATGCATCTGCCGCCCGTCGTGCTTCCACAGATACGGTCTATAGGTTTCCATCACTCCGGCAATCCGGCCCAGCGTCGCGCCCAGCACCCCATTGTCGGTCGCCATCCACTTCACGCCCTGATCCGCCGCGATCGACAGCGCCTGGTCTGAAACCGATCCTTCAGACGGCCACATCCCACGCGGCGCCGCGCCCAGTTTCTCCTTCGCAAACGCGCGCGCCCTGCGGATCTGTTCCTCCGCGTCGCCCGGATACACATACCGCCGCGGCAGCGCCACGCCCGGATGCGACACGCTGGCGATGTTGGAATCGCACAGCAGCGGTAGGATCGGATGGTAGTACGGCGTGATCGACAGCTCGATCTGCCCTTTCGCCGCGAACTCCTTGTAAACCGGCAGCACGCACCCGCAGATCTCCTGCTGCTTGCGTCCCATCAATGCCTGGTCGTCCAGCGAGTACCCGCGGCCCTTCTTCACCAGCGTCTTCACGTCGACGTCGTGCGTGAGAAACTCTTCGTCAAACCAAGCCAGTTGCGACACCACCTGCAAATCGCGCATCGCCTGCACGTCAAACGCCCGCCGCGCCCGCCCGTCGTCGCCGCCCGCCGCCATCCACTTCTCATATAACTCGGCGTACCGCGGATAGCGGTAAATCATCCTGCCCGTATTGGCCTGGAAAAAGTACTTCAGGATGAAACTCTGCTCGTCCTGCGTCAACTGTTCGGCCGGCTTCAGCGCGACACGCAGGAACGGATCCTTCGCCGTCCCTTCTGCGTAGTCCTCGATTTGCACCATCATCGACGGCACCAGGTTGAAAGTCTGGTGGACGTCCGGGAAGCCCTCCAGCACCTTCACCATCCCGTAGTAGTCCTTCAGCGCGTGCATGCGCGTCCAGGGCAGTTGATACTCCCCGGTCACCAGGTCCTTATAGAAGGGCTGGTGCATGTGCCAGACAAAACAGATGTTGATGTGCGCCATCGGTTATCTCCCGTGGTAGCTCCGCACCGGCGGCGGAGGAGGCGTCCCGCGAACGGCGAGCCACAGGATCTCGTTCAACTCATTGTCGTCAATCATATCCGCTTCGTCCCACTGCATCCGCAGAGATCTTGCCGCCGTCGGGCTCGTCGCCGGATTCCGCTCATCCAGCGGCACACGCGCCTCGGCCTTCTCGTACGGCCTCGCGTCGGCCTGGCTGCGGAACGCCGCGTGCATCGGCCGCGCGCCGGCGTCGTGCATAGTCATCGGGTGCAGACCCAGGATCAACTCCATCGTCCGCAGCATCGATGTCGTCGTGTAATGCGACGAATCGATGCCTCGTCCGCGCGTGTACGGCGAAATCACAAACGCCGGCGAACGGTGCGAATCCACGTGGTCCGGACCGTTCTGCGCATCGTCTTCCAACACGAAAATCGCCGTCTTCGGCCAGAACTTCGATTTGCTTACCGCCTCGACGATCATCCCCAACGCCAAGTCGTTATCAGCCACCGCCGCCCGCGGCGAGATGCGGTTCGGCGATGTCCCGGATGTGTGGTCGTTGCCGATCCTTAACACCAGGAATCGCGGCATCGCGCCCTGCGCGTCGAACCGCTCGATGTCCTTGATGAACACCTTCGCCCGGTCGACGTCCTTGTAGTTTAAATCGTAGGCGCGGTACTCCATGTTCGTAACCGCCGCCAGCGCAGGGTCGCGCACATTCGCGATCTGCCTGCCAGTCTCCGGCGCCGGCGTCATGTTTGAGCACCACCAGCCGTAGTTGCGCATCGGCAATCCCTTGGCCATCACGTTCGTCCAGATGTAGCCCGCCGGAGGCAATGCCGCCCGCTCGCCGCCTTCATAATCGTAGTGCCGTCTTCGCGCGCCGTAGCTGTTCGGCCACATGCGCTGCACGTAAGCCGGCGCAATCGCCGCCGCCGACCAGTTGTGCCCGTCCGCGCTCACATCGGCGTTCACGTAGAAGTTGTCAAGCAGTACAAACTCCCTCGCCAGTTTGTGTTGGTTCGGCGTCACATCCTCGCCGAACAGCGTCAACGACGGATCGCCGTTGCCTATGCCCAGATCGCCCAACACCTGGTCGTAGGTCCGGTTCTCTTTGACGATGTAAATCACATGCTCGATCGGCGACCGCTCATCGGGCCGCGTCGGCACCACGCTGCCCGCCGGCGTGCCCGCGTCGTCCAGCATCCTCGGCTTGTAAGGTGCGTTCGCCATCACCGTCCTCGACCATCTGGCCAACTGCTGCTCGTCGAACACATCAATCACCGACGCCGACCCGCGCTGCAATGCGCCCACGTATTCAATCGCGCTGTTGCCCAGATGCACCGGAGCCGCCCGCTTGGTCGGGTTCGGACCCAGCCTGTTTGAAAAACTCCTCGCCCCCCGCCCGTTCAGCACCATCAATCGCCCGCCGCGCAACTCCCTCGCCGCCGTCGGATACCACGCCGTCGGAATGAACCCGGCCACCGTGCTCCGCGGCCCGCTCACCTCTGCCACGGCAACGGCATTCGCATCCGAACAAACCACATAGAGTCGCTTCTGGTCTTCCGACAACGCCAGCGCGCTCGGCGTCATGCCAGCCGGCATCACCGGATACAGCGCCACGTTGATCCGCTCCAGCATACTCAGCCGCTTGTCTTCATTCACCCCCACCACGGCCACGCTGTTGGTGTTCGACACCGCCACGAACAGCCGCGCCGCAAACTTCACCGGCTGCTTCACTTCCTCTGCGTCATCCTCCACCACCGGCTTGTCCCGCCACACCATGTCCATCGGCTGCGGACCCACATTCAGCCGCTGCAAAACCTCGCCGTTCTGCGCGTTGTGGTGGTACAGCGACCCGTCGCCCCACCCGGTCACGAAGAACGACTTGCCATCCGGATGGAACAGGATCCTGTAGGGCCTGTGCGCCGACTTGAACTCTTCAATCACCATCCCCGACTGCGGGTTGATCACCCAGATCGAATTCCTGTGTAGCGCGGCAACGTAGATCAGCCGCCCGTCCGGCGACAGGGTCACATCGCCCACGAAATCGGTGTGCTTGCGTTGATCGGCCCTCACCAGCGGGAACGTCCGCCTCGCCTCCAGCCGCCCTTCCGCCGTCAGTTCAAACTCCATCACCGACGATGACGAGCCGCCGCTCACATACATCAGATTCGAATTCGGCGCGAACGTCATCCCCAGCCACGCGTCGGTTACCTCGACGCGCGAAACCTCCTTCAGCGTCGCCGTCTCATGTACACTCAACGACGGCTTCATGTAGCCGCCCTGCATCACCACCGTGTACTTGCCGTCCCGCGACACCGCCGTCGCCATCGGAAACGTGCTCAATGCGATCTGCCGCCCGGCGGGCCGCAGCACCCACCCGTTGTGCAGCAGCACACTGCCATCCGGCCTCGGCCCCGGCGCTTCCACTTTCGTCTCTTGCGACACCAGTGCCGCGGCGCCCAGCATCACCCCTGCCGCCGCCAACCAACGCATGTCCATCCGCATGGTCTCCAACCTCCCCCTCCCCCTCGGGAGGTCAGTCCTTGAACTTCTGAGCGATCGGGAATCGCCGCCCGATCCCAAACGCCTTTGTTGTCACCTTCAGCCCCGGCGCCGCCTGCTGGCGCTTGTATTCGTTCACGTCTACCTTGCGCGCGATCTCTTTCACCAACTCCAGCGGCTGGCCGCTGTCATGCGCGATCTCAGCCGGCGCTTTCAGTTCTTCGATGTAGCTCTTCAGGATCACGTCCAGCACCGCATACTCCGGCAACGAGTCCGAGTCCTTCTGGTCCGGCCTCAGCTCCGCCGACGGCGGCTTCGTGAATATGTTCTCCGGTATCACCGGCCCCCTGCGCCGGTTCACGACATGGCACAGTTCGTAGACCATCGTCTTCGGCACGTCGCTGATCACCGCCAACCCGCCCGCCATGTCGCCATACAGCGTGCAGTACCCCACCGCCGTTTCGCTCTTGTTGCCCGTGGTCAGCACCATCGCGCCCCACTTGTTCGAAAGCGACATCAGTGTCACGCCGCGCAGCCGCGCCTGGATATTCTCTTCCGTCACATCCGGCGCCGCACCCGCGAACAGCGGCTGGAGCGAATCCACCATCGCCCGGTAGGCGCTGTTGATCGGCGCCACCTCGAACCGGATGCCCAGATTCGCCGCCAGCTCCCGCGCATCTGTCAGCGAATGGTCTGAACTGTGCGGACCCGGCATCGCAACACCCGTCACGTTCGCCGCGCCCAGCGCGTCCACCGCCACAGCCGCCACCAGCGTCGAATCCACGCCCCCGCTCAAGCCAATCAGCACCCTCTGGAATCCACACTTATTCACGTAATCCCGCGTGCCCATCACCAGCGCTTCGTACACCGCCTCGGTCTCGTCCGCCAGGTTTTCGTCGATGTCGCCCGTCATCCGGTCCGTGTCGTACAACACCATGTCCTCGGCGAACGATCGCGCCGATGCCGCCACCTCGCCATCCGAGTTCAGCGCAAAACTCGACCCGTCAAACACCAACTGGTCGTTGCCGCCCGTCATGTTCACGTACACCACCGCCGCGTGATGCCGTCTCGCGATCGCCGCAAACATCCCGCGCCTCAATCCCCGTTTGTGCATGTGAAACGGCGAGCCGTTAATCGAAACGATCAGAGACGCGCCCTTGCCCACCAGTTCCTCCACCGGATCGCTCTTGTACAACGGCCGCTGCCAGAACTGCTTGTCGTTCCAGGCGTCCTCGCAAATCGTCAGCGCCAGCCTCACGCCCCGGAACTCGCAGATCTCCTGAGATGTCGCCGACTGGAAATTCCGTGATTCGTCAAAGACGTCATACGCCGGCAGCAGCATCTTCGACTGCGTGAACCTCACCTTGCCGCCTTCGATCAGCGCCGCCGAATTCAGTGCCGTCCGCGGAGACCCCTCCGGCGCACGGCTCACGTAACCCGCCACCAATCCCAGCGGAAGCTGCGCCGTCGCCCTCGCCAGTTCGTTCAGCTCCGACAGCGACCTGTCGATGAACGATGGCTTGTCCACCAGGTCGCGCGGCGGATATCCGGTCAGGGCCAGTTCCGGAAACACCGCCAGATCCGCGCCGCGTCGTGCAGCCTCGCCCGCGTAGACTTCCATCAAATGGCGGTTCCCGGCCAGATCCCCAACCGTCGAATTGATCTGGCAAAGCGCAATGATCATAGGAAACCTCCATTGTACGGGGTCCGGACGCGCTCTCCGGCTACACTGGAATCGTGCCCGGGGGGAAATCCACTTTTTGGACCGACGTGCGCTCCGCCCTCCGCGGCGAGGAGCACGACTACACCCAGGCGCCGCTGTCCCGAGCCATTCTCCTGCTCGCCATCCCGATGGTCCTCGAGATGTGCATGGAGTCCCTGTTCGGCATCGTCGACATCTTCTGGGTCGCTCGCCTCGGATCCGATGCCGCCGCCGGCGTCGGCCTTACTGAATCGCTCATGGCCATCCTCTACGCCGTCGCCATGGGCGTCTCCATGGCCACCACCGCCATGATCGCCCGCCGCACTGGTGAAAAGAACACCGAGGGCGCCTCCACCGCCGCCGCCCAGGCCATCCTGCTCGGCCTCGCCGTCGCCGCCGCCATCTCGATCCCCGGCTTCATCTATGGCGGCGACCTGCTCCGCCTGATGGGCGCGGACCCTCGTGTCCTTTCCAGTTCCACCGGCTACGCCCAGGTCATCTTCGGCAATTCTCTCTCCGTCATGCTGCTGTTCCTGATGAACGCCATCTTTCGCGGCGCCGGCGACGCCGCCGTCGCCATGCGCGTCCTGTGGGTCTCCAACGGCATCAACATCGTCCTCGATCCTCTCCTCATCTTCGGCATCGGACCCTTCCCCGCCCTCGGCATCACCGGCGCCGCCTGGGCCACAGCCATTGGCCGATCCATCGGCGTTGCCATGCAACTCTGGATCTTCTTCTCCGCCGGCAGCCGCATCCGCATCGCCGCCCGCCACTTCAAGCCTGCCTGGTCAGTCCTGCGCACCCTCTCGCGCGTCTCGGCCACCGGCATGGTTCAGTTCATCATCCCCCACGCCTCCTGGGTTGCCCTGGTCCGCATCATCGCCATGTCCGGTGCCGAAGCGCTGGCCGGCTACACCATCGCCGTCCGCATCATCGTCTTTGCGCTGCTGCCCTCCTGGGGCCTGTCCAACGCCGCCGCCACCCTTGTCGGCCAGAACCTCGGAGCCCGCCGCCCGGACCGCGCCGAATCCTCTGTCTGGCGCACCGGCATCTACAACGTCGTCTTCCTCTCCTCTGTCGGTATCGTCTTCGTCATCTTCCCCGAGGCCGTCCTGCGCCTGTTCACCTCCGACGCCGCCGTCGTCTCCCACGGCGTCGAATGCCTCCGCATCATCAGCTACGGCTACCCCTTCTACGCCTTCGGCATGGTTCTGGTCCAGGCTTTCAACGGCGCAGGCGATACAGTCACCCCCACCTGGCTCAACTTAGGCGCCTACTGGTTCTTCCAGATCCCCCTCGCCTGGACCCTCTCCCAACCCCTCGGTCTCGGCGCCACCGGCGCCTTCTGGGCCATTCCCACCGCTGAGTCCCTGCTCACCCTCGCCGCTCTCTACTTCTTCCGCAAAGGCCACTGGAAACTTCGCAAAATCTGACCGGCCCCGCTATCGCAGCCTCCGCTCGCTGAGATACAACTGAATCCATGCCCCGGAAAATCCTCATCGTCACCGGCGACGCCGGCGAGTCTTACGAAACCCTCTACGCCCTCCACCGCTTCCAGGAGGCCGGCGACCAGGCCGTCATTGCCGCCCCCTCGGTCCGCCGCCTCCACCTCGTCATGCACGACTTCGAGCCCGGCTGGGACACCTACGTCGAACGCACCGGCTACGGCTGCGATGCCCAGATCACCATCGCCGAAGCCAAGTCCTCCGACTACGACGCCATCCTGCTCATTGGCGGCCGCGCCCCCGAATACCTCCGCCACAACGAAGACCTCCTTCGCCTGGTGAACGAGTTCAACGATGCCGGCAAATGGGTCTGGGCCATCTGCCACGGCATCCAGATCCTGGTCGCAGCCGGTCTCGTTCAGGACCGCTGCGTCACCTGCTACGAACATGTCCGCTTCGAAGTCGCTCAGGCCGGTGGCACGTGGGACCAGCGTCAGGCCGTCCGCGACGGCCGCATTATCACCGCCCAGACCTGGCAGTCGCACCCCGACTTCTACCGCCTCATCTTCAACGCCCTGTCAGAATAGCCACAGCGGAGCCAAAACCACGATCCGCGCCCACACTGCGCCTCCCGTGCCTCCGCCTAACCCAGAACCGGCACCTTCATCTGCTCTCCCCCTTTGAGCGCCGATTGATGCGCGATGATCCCCGGCAGCGTATACGCCACCGCCTCGTGCACATCCACCGCCGGCTTGCGCCCCCTCAACACGGCATCTACAAACTCATGCGTCAAAAACGTATGCGACCCCTCGTGCCCGCTGTTGTGCCTCAGCGGCGCCGGCAGCATCTCCGTCGCCCACCATTTCGGATCCTCATACTTCTCCAGCACCGCCCGCTGCCGTGCGAATCCGGCGCTGTCCTTCTCCTTGTCCACACTCCACCTTACAATCGCCGGACCCATCCCGTTCGGATGGTTGAAGAAGAAGCTCATCTTGTCGCCATACCACTGCGCCCGCTCCGTCCCCCGGTGCGCCCCCTTCCACCACACCGCCACCCGGAACGCCGTCCCCTTATCCGTCTTAAACAGCGCCGTCTCGTTCCAGAACGGATTCTTGTAGGCATTGTCCTTCAAGACCGCATCCCCGTCGCCCCACCCAATGCAGGTCGCTTCCGTGATCCTCTCGCCCGTCACGCTCAGCAGGTGCGCCGTGCAGTGCGTCGGGTAGTTCATCGGCGGAAACCCGTAACGCCACGTCCGCTTGCCATTTTCGACGAACAGCGAGTCCAGCCCCGCGTGGTGATACTCGCTCTCGCACGCATAGATCCTGCCGAACTCGCCCGCCTGCTGGAACTTTCGCGCCGAGATCGTCAACTGTTGGTAGTAGCTCGTCTCGGCCATCATGTAGGTCAGCCCCGAGCGTTTCACCGCCTCCAGCAGCCGCTGGCATTCCTCCAACGACATCGCCGCCGGCACCGCGCACAGCACGTGCTTGCCCGCCGCCAGCGCCTCCAGCACATGGCGCACGTGATCCGGAGCCGGCGTGAACAGCCCCACCGCCTCCAACTGGCGGTCCTTCAATAGCTCCGTCAGAGACCCGTACGCCTTCGCGCATCCATACGTCTTCTGCAGCGCCGCCCGCCGGTCTTCCCTCAGATCCGCCACCGCCTCCACCACTGCTTCCGGATGCTCGTGGAAGTAGAAC
>JACZJQ010000310.1 GCA_014860455.1 Bryobacteraceae bacterium
CATTCCCCCCGCCCGAATCGAATCGTCCGCCCCAGACCCGCGTCCGGATACCGCGACGCCACGTCCAACCCCACAATCACTTCTCTCTTGCCGAACTCGAACCACCGCCCCTCGACAATCTTGAAGTCGTCGCGCATCGCCACGCCTTCCGGCAGAATCCCGCGGTTGGTCAGGTTCATCCCGTCCGGCGACTCCTTGCTCGGCAGGTTGATCGTGTTCACCAA
Source organism: Bryobacteraceae bacterium (assembly GCA_014860455.1). GTDB lineage: Bacteria > Acidobacteriota > Terriglobia > Bryobacterales > Bryobacteraceae > PNKE01. The sequence goes on from JACZJQ010000310.1 coordinate 225, forward strand.
CTCCAGCGACGCCGCCGGTTCCCCCGACTTCAGCTTCGCTATACCCGGTCTGTACCTGATCACCTCGTTGAACGATTCCCTCGACACCTGGCTGCTCAACTCCGCCCCGCTGCCTTCCCGCATCAATATCAGTTGCAGAGGATGCCCTGACGCGCGGAACGCCTCCCGCAACCCGGCCGTCAGGCTCATCGACGACGCCAGCACCGCCACCGTCAGCCCGATGCCAAACGCCGTCATGATCGTCGTCGTCCGCCTTACCGCAAGGTTCCGCAGGTTGTAACTCAGTGGGATCTTCATCTCGGCCTCATTAGTCGGTGAACCGCAGCGCGTCCAGAATGCTCGTCCTCGCCGCGCTCCACGCCGGCACGATGCAACTCGCCACGCCAAGCACCAGCGAAACTCCGATCAGGATCGCCAGCACGCCAGGCTCGATCGTGAGCGTCTTGGTCTGCTGCACTATGGGCGGCGCCTGCCTCAATACCAGACATAACCCTTGCGCCATCACCAGCCCGATGCCCGCCCCGATCAGCGAAATCGCCATCGATTCTCCAAGCAGGATGCCCAGGATCTTCTCTTGTGTGAAGCCCAGCGTCTTCAGCACCCCTACTTCCCTCACGCGCTCCCGCACACTCATCGCCATCGTGTTCGCCGCCACCAGCAGGATGGTGAACGTCACCGCGCCACAGATCGAAAGCAGGATCATCTTCACGTTGCCAAGGAAAGCCAGAAACGACAGCCCGAACGCATACTCGGTCTCCGTCTTCGTCGGTGCCTCCGCGTTGGCGAACATCGCGTCCACCGTCCGCATAATGCCAGGAATCGCTTCCGGCGATTCGGCCAGCATCGTGAATGTCCCGGCGAAATTCGGCCACCCCAGACTCTCAAACCCCTGCTCCAGATACTTGAACTGGAACCACAGCGAATCCGATTCGTGCGGCGAGTGGTAAATGCCCCGCACCGTCAGCTCGAGGTTGATCGGGAAGAATGACCCCTTGATGTTGATCCGGTCGCCGATCTTGAACCCCTGCGCCTTCGCCAGGTCCGCCCCGACGATGCAGCCGGTCTGGTCCGCCTGGAACGCCTTCTTCTGATCCTCCGGAATCACCCATTCCGGGTACACTGCAAACAGCCGGTCGGCTTCGGCCGCCATTCGCGGGAAGAAAAACTGCCTGTCGCGCTCCTCGGTCTTGTACCACCCCCCGAACCACTGCCAGATGATGACTTCCTTCACCCCTGGCACCGCCCGGATCTTCTCCTTGTACCAGGTAGGCATCACGTTCGTGATCGACACCTTGTGCCGCGTCACCAGCCGCAGTTCCTGCCCTGGCGGCGGCGAGGAATGGAACAGTGCCGCATAAAGCGCCGTCAGGACCCCCAGCAGGCAAATCGACAGCGCCAGGCTCGATATGGTCAGGAAGCTGCGCCGGCGGTTTCTCAGCGCGTTCTTGAAAATAAGCGGCAGGAATCGCATGGCTGTTAATTATTCTAAATGGTGGAGAGCGTTCTCTAGTGTCAACTTTCGATGACAGTCCGATCCCGGCCCCGGCCTCAGACGATTTCTGGATGCGCCGCGCCCTCGCCCTGGCCAGCGAAGCCGCCGAAGCCGGCGAAGCCCCCGTCGGGGCCGTCATTGTCGGTGAAGACGGCCGCCTCCTGGCCGAAGCCCGCAACTCCCCCATCGCCTCCATTGACCCCACCGCCCACGCCGAAATCCTCGCCCTCCGCGCCGCCGCCCTCGCCCTCGGCAACTACCGCCTCAGCGGCGCCACCCTCTATGTCACTCTCGAACCCTGCGTCATGTGCGCCGGCGCGGTCGTCCATGCCCGCCTGAAACGTATGGTCTTCGGCGCCCGGGATCTCCGCTTCGGCGGTGTCCGGTCCAAGTTCCGGCTGGCCGATTCCGAAATCCTCAACCATCGCCTCGCTGTCGAAGAGGGCCTGCTCGCCGCTGAAGCCACCACCCTTCTCGAAGAGTTCTTCCGCGCCCGCCGCTGACCCCAAAGGAGGCCGCGAGCGCAGCCGGCGGGTCCCCCCCTTCCACGCCCGGCTACTTCTTATAGATCTCCACCCACTGCCCGTCCTCCTGATAAAGGTGGACCAGTTTCATCTTGTAGACCGTCTCCAGTTCGTCGCCCGTCACCGGGTCCTCATACCCGATCGTCTGCCGCGCCGCCCACCGGAACGCCCGGTCCCTCAACAGGTTCCTGTCCGGGTCCCAGTCGCGAGAGAACCGCACCAGAATGTCATAGGACTTCGGATCGCTGTCCCTCAACGCGGCCGAAGTGAACGACTTCAGTTCCACCACCTGAAACGGCGCCTTCACGTATCCCAGGCGCGCGTTCGACAACTCCGCCGACATCGGCCAGATCGTCGCCACCCGCGCCCCTGCATACTCGCTTTCCAGGCTCTGTGCCGCTCGCGCATGCAACTTCGTGAACGTCGCCACCGCCAGGTTGTTCTCATACGGGAATGGCCAGAACAGCGGATTGACGAACAGCCCCGCCACCAACCCGGCCACCAACGCCATATACGCCAGCCACCTTCTGTTCACAGTCCAGACCGAAAACCCCACCAGCGCCGCTGCGTAGAACAACGGCAGCACCGGAACCATGTAGCGTTCCAGCACCGCCCCGCCCAGCACCGAAACCATCACAATATGCAGCAGCGCGAAAGTCCCTGCCACCGCCCATCGCCTTCGCCTGAATAGACCCGCCGACACCCCGGCCAGGATGCCCAGCGTCCCGATCCAGTGGAAGTTCCCGATGAACAGGAAGTAGAATCTCCGCGCCAGTGAAAACGCGATGTGCGACAGCCGCATCGTCCATAGCAGGTTGTACCTGCCAAACTCCGTATTGCCGAACCACGACCCCGTCCGGTGGTGCAGGTACACCAGCCACAGCCCCAGCACCGCCGCCGGAATCAGGTAATACGCCGCCCGCCTGTACCGCTTCTCGAACACCAGCCAGACGCACAGCGCCAATGGCAGCAGCACGCCCGTCTCCTTGGTCAGCACCAGCAGGCACGATGCCGCCACCGCTGGCCAGTGCCGCTCAGACAGGAAGAAATACAGCGCCAGACACGTAAACGCCGCCGCCGGCAGGTCCAACTGCACCAGCAGCGACTGCGTGAACACCAGTGGCGATAGCGCCAGCGCGAAAGTGGCGAAAAAGGCGGGTAACCCCGGTGCCGACCCGCACAACTCCACCGACAGCAGAAACGCCGCCGCCAGCAACAGCGCCCCCAGCAGCAACATCGCGCATCGCGCCACCAGCACCGACTCCGTGAAAACCTTCCAGAACAACGCCACCCACGCCATCACCGCCGGAGGATGAATGTTCGGCATCGTCGATACCGGAACAATCCGCCCCGAATCATGGATATCCCACGCCGCCGGGACAAACTGCCCCACCTCGTCCCAGTAGTACGGCATCTGCATGTACCCCGCATGGATGCCAAATACGAAAACCGTGAAGAATCCCAGGAACTTCAGATACGTGGACAGGCGGATGCTCCGGCGTCCGCGTTTCCGCCTCTTCTCAACGCTCGTGTCGGCGATCCCGCTCATCCGCGCTACTGAACGATGTTGGTGTCGCCCTTCGGCTCCAGCCTGATCTCGCCAAACGCAGACTCATACTGCTGTACGTTTTGCTGCAAGACGTTCAGCAGCGCTTTGGCCTGTTGCGGGCTCAGATAAATGCCCTGGAAACTGCGAATGGCCACATGCCCCGGCCGCGAATCCTGTTGGATGTTGCCGAACAGCAGGTAGAAATCCCAAAGCGACACTCGTAGCTGCACGGAATTGGCGTACCCGTCACGGAAATCCGGCCCGTTCACCAGTTCCACCGAAGGTTGTGGATGCTGAGGTTGCATAGGCCCACATGGTAGCAGGATGCACGGCGCCCGGAATAGACGATTAACTCGGACACGCCACTGCTGTATCATGCCCGTGGCGGTTCTTTGATGACGAGATCTATCTCCGTAGCGGCGCTCTTGCTCGCATGCTGCCTCTCCGCGCTCGGACAGGCCCGCGACAATACCCCGGGCTTCACCTCCCGTTTCGTCGCCCATGGGGTCGTTTCGATCGCCGGCTTCGGTCCGGCGGGCCGCGCCCATGTCAGTTCAAACTGCGCCAGCGCCCCCTTCGAAACCGACTCCAAGGGCCAGTTTTCCATCCCCGGCTCCGTCAACATGAGCGGCAACGCCTATTGCGAGTTCTCGATCGGCTTGCAGGGCTGCGAAGGCCGCGTCATCTCCATCATGGTCCCCGGCGGTTCGGTCGACCTCGGCCGCATCGTCCTCAAACCCTTGCGCGGCGTCTCCGGCGCCGGAACCATCAGCTTCGCCGCCCTCGCCGCTCCGCCCGAGTCGGCCAAACTCAAGGATAAGGCGTCGAAAAACATAAAAAACAGGCGGTTCGGCGACGCTCTCAAAGACCTCGACAAAGCCATCAAGCTCTACGACAAAGACGTCGAGGCCGTCTACCTCACCGGGCTCGTCCATAAGGAGACCCGCAACGACAAAGACGCCCTCGCCCGCTTCCAGCAGGCCGTTGCCCTAGACCCCGGTTACGCGCCGCCCCGCCTCCAACTCGCCGTCTACGCCCTCCGCGCCCAGGACTGGCCCGCCCTCTCCCGCCACGCCTCCGAAGTCATCAGCCTCAATCCCGCCGACTACCCCGACGCCTGGCTCTACCTCGCCACCGCCCGCCTTATGCAAGCCGACTACCCCGGTTCGGAATCCGCCGCCCGCAGCGCCATCCAAACCTCCGGCCCCAAGGACCTCCCCAAAGCCCACCATATCCTCGGCCTCGCCCTCGCCAAGCAGGGCAGAACCCCCGAAGCCATCACCGAAATTAGGATTTACTTAGATAGATCCCCCAACGCCGCCGACACCGAAGCCGTCGAGCGCCAACTCGACTCCCTCCAGGGATCCGCGGCCAAGTAGCCCCACCCCGCTTTGACTTGCCCACCCTGCCTGCGCTAACCTAATGACTGGATATTTCTGCGCGAAGAGTACAAGACCACTAGACTATGGCCAATCATGTTTCATCCCTGAAGCGTGTGCGCATCACTGAGCGTCGCACCGCTGTGAACCGGCAGAGGAAATCCCGGATGCGGAACGCACTGCGCTCCCTGCGCCGGGCCATCGAATTAAAGAATCTTGAAGAAGCGGCAAAGCTGATGCCGTCGACTTTTTCCGTCGTGGACCGCGCCGTGAAGTGGGGCATTATCAAAGACAATACTGCCTCCCGCTACAAGAGCCGCCTCCACAAGCACATCAAGGCCCTCCAAGCCGCATAGGCGATTGGGGCCGCCAGATCCGCTGGCTCCCGCCGTCTTCCGGCTGATCGAACCTTAACCGGTTAGCCGGAAGACAAAATCTTCCATCACAATCCTGTCGTCCGGCCTCGATCCCTTCATGTCCCGGTCTGCCTTGAACACCAGGCCGATCCCTTCCTCTAGCTTCTCCACGGAAAACCTCTGCGCTGCCGCGTGGATCTGCTCCGCGCGCGACCTCCACATCGGCAGCCCCATCCGCTGAAAATAGCTCTGCACGTCGCCCGCCCCGCGCAGGTTCTGCTCCCGTGCCGTCAGAGCCATCCGGAAGATCCCGCCCAGAAACGTCAACGCCAGCGGCAGGTACTCGCCGTCCCTCACTAGCCGGTCAAGCAACTCCATCGATTGCGCCCGGTTGCGCCGCGCCAGAGCGTCCACCAGCGCAAAAATGGTCGTTTCCGACGAATTAGGCACAATCGCCAATATGTCGTCGCGAGTGATCCTGCCGCCCTTCGCCTGCCCGTACAACGCCAACTTCTGTATCTCGTTGTAAAGCCTCGACGGATCGCCCGCCGTGGCGTCCAGCAGCAGGTCAAACTCCGCCGTACCCAGTTTCAGCGCAAACTCCCCGCAAAACTCCTGCGCCAGCCCTCTTGACTCCTGAGGCGCCAGATGCGGGAACTCCACCACCGTCTTCACCGGCGCAAAAAACTTCCGCAATCGCTCTACTTTCGTCTTATCTTCGCCATCAAACTCCCACTTTCGGGCGTCAAAAACCAGCACTGTCCCCGGTGTCGGGTCCGCGCAATACGCGGCCAGCAGGCTCGAATCGTCGCTTGCCGCATCGGCCGCCTTGCCCCGAGGCAGCGCAAGTTCGGCGCTCGCCACCCAGATCACCCGGTCCGAGGCGAACAACGACATGGCCCGCGCATCGTCGATGATCTCCGCCATCGTGTGCGAATCCAGGTCAAGCGAGGTGATGCCTTCTTCCAGCGACTCCGGCCCCAGCGCCTTCGCCGCGATCGCCTCCCTGCACGCTTTCCGGTACCACCCCTCTGGCCCCAGAAACAGATACACCGGCGCCGGCGCCTGGCGCTCCAGGGAACGGATCAACTGCTGTGGCGAAACCGGCATCAGAACGCTTCCAGAATCGTGCTCACCACCTGCCGCGCCACCTCCCGGCTCATTCGGTCCAGCGCCGCTTCGCTTTCGTCGAAATAGGCCTGCTGCTCGATCGAAACCTCGTAGCGCTGCCTGATCTCCATCCCGGCCCTCTCATACAGCACCTCGCCAGTCGCCTTGTTGGTCAGCTTGATGTTCAGGTACACGCTGATCTGAACGCCTGCCGCGCGCCCGCTGGCCTGGTCGAAAATCGTCGGCGCGGAAAGGTAGTTGGCCACCCCGCCCGTTAATATCGCGTCGGCGTCATTGACGTCATACACCACCCGGTAGCGTGTGCGCGTCAGGAACTCCCGCCCGATCGCCGCCGGAATCCGCTCGGCCAGTTTGTAACGCGTCGTGACGTTGCTGAACGCAGGGATAGCGATCGAATGGATGGTGTCCGGCAGCAGCACGGCCTTGCCGCCCACGCGGTACCCACACCCCGCGGTCAACGGCACGGTGATCGCCAGCAGGTCGCGGCGTCGCATCACCCCGGCTAAGCCCCCCTGCCAGCCAGCCCCGCCAAAGCAACCGCGTTCAACGCCGTCTCCCGGATGTTGTCGCACGCCACCCAGACCCATGCCGCACGCGGGTTGTCGGGATCCACCGCAATCGACGACGCCAGAATGCCCGACTGCCCTGCCATCGCAGTATTGCTCAGCGGACCGTCTTCATCACCCCAATACTGAACCCCTGCCGCCGTCAGGCTCGCCCGGATCCCGTCCACTGCCGGCCTGGATTCAAACTCCACCCACAGCGATGCGGAATACCCGCTGAATACCGGCGCCTGCACCAGCCTCACCGAGACCGCCGGAACCTCGCGCCCTGCCAGCAGCTTGCCCAGATGTTTCCTGATCCGCGCCTCCCCTCTCTCCAAAGGCGTCTCCGCCTCCTCGCCCAGCCGCGGCATCATGTTGAAACTCGCCTGCACCCCAAACACCTTCGCCGGCAGCGTTTGGAACGAAAACAGACAGATCGCCTGCTGATGCATCTCGTCCACCGCCACCGCCCCGCGAGCACTCGCCGGCTCGAACACCGTCGCCACCGCCGACCGCAGCGGATGCGCCGCCTGCATCGCCGTCATCGCCGTCGCCAGCGCCACGGCCGCCGGATGCGCCACCACCTGAATCCTGTCCGAGGTCACCGCCGCCGGCTCCCGCTCATATGCCGGCGCCCGCACCACCGCGTTCTCCTCGCCCTCAAAATGCCCGGCCGCATCGATGATCACCGGGCTCGACCCGCCCTCGCGCGCCAGTCGCCTCGCAAGCTCGGCCTGTTCCTCGCTGCCCGCAACCAGCACTGCCCGCGCGCCCTCAATCGCCGCCGCCGACAACTCCTCGAAGACATCAAAGTTGTCTTCCGCTTCCAGCGACAGAACCCGCTGGTCCGACGCCGATCCGCAGCATGTCAGCCGCACCGGCAACTTTCGGTCTTCTACCAGTTCCCGGATCTCGCGTCCGGCCAGCGTGTCCGCCCCCAACAATACCCACTTCGACTGCGTCTTCATCTCATCACCCCGCCTGCTCGGCCGCCGGCGGTCCAGCATGCGGCCGGAAGATCCGCCGGATCAATCCGCCGATCCTCACAACAATCCCGCTGCCGGTGTAAACCACCGCCAGGACCAGCAGAAACGGCTTCGAGAAGTTCCAAAGCAGGTAGAAGAACACGCACGTCAGTACCACGCTCTTAAACGACCGCGGGCTCAACAGATTGAAATCCTTGAAGCTCCTGTACCGCCAGTTGCTGATCATCAGCAGCGCCAGCACCACGTTCAGCGCAATCCAGGCCACCACCATCGGCCACCACCGCAGCGGCTCTGAGTTCTCCGCATAGACGATCGCCGCCACCACCCCGGCGGCCGCCGGAATAGGTAGCCCTACAAAATACTTCTTCCCCGGATGCCCAGGATTAGACGGCACTGGATTCGTCGTGATGTTAAACCGCGCCAACCGTGCCGCCCCGCAAACCACAAACAGGAAGATCGCAAAATACCCCGCCTGGTTGATGTAGTTCCGCGCCTCCCCCGTCACCGCCGGATCCAGGAAATAGAACCCCCACACAAACGCCAACACCGCCGGCGCAATGCCGAAGCTGATCACATCGGCCAGTGAATCCAACTCCCGCCCAAAATCGCTCACCGTATTCGTCAGCCTCGCAATCCGCCCGTCCAGCCCATCCAGGAAAACCGCCACCCCGATCACCTGCGCCGCCAGTTGCCAGTGCGGATTGTGCCCGTAGTTGCCGCTGCTCGCCCACAGCGCGCCCTCGATCGCCTTCAGAATCGCCAGGAAGCCCAGAAACAGGTTGCCGGCCGTGAAAAACGTCGGCAGCGCGTAGGCCGCGCGCCGCGGCCGGCGATCAGGCGAATTCGGATCGATCAGCCGCTCACGCAGGTTGATTCTTGGGGTCATCTCAGTTTCGTTCCTGGCTCTTCCGCTTGGCGATGATGCTTGATCCTCCCGCAACCCGCTGCCCTTCGCTCACCACCACTTCCCACTCCGGCCCCAGCGTCATATCCACCCGCGATCCGAATTTGATCAAACCCACCCGCTCGCCCATCGTCACAAAATCGCCCGGCTTCTTGTAGCAGACGATCCGCCGCGCAATCAGTCCCGCAATCTGCGAGAACTTCACCAGCGTCCGGTCGCCGTCGATCGTGATCGTATTCATCTCGTTCTCGTATGACGCCGCTTCCTTGCTCGCCACCAGGAATTTGCCCTTCTTGTACTCCACGTCGACAATCTTGCCGGCGATCGGCGCCCGGTTCACATGCACGTCAAACACGTTCAGGAAGATGCAGACCTGCGTGTTCTCCGGCTTACGGCGAATCAGAACCACCTTGCCGTCAGCCGGCGACACGGCAAAAGGCCCGTCCGGGATCTTCCTCTCCGGGTCCCGGAAAAACCACAGGCAAAACGCCGCCAGCACGTAGAACCCCACCCCGCACCACGGCGTGATCAGCCAGCCCAGACCCGCTCCCACCGCCGTCAGCGCCAGCGCGTAATAAATGCCTGTGACTACCATCTCTACGTCCTAAACTTCTATTGTCCCAGATGATGGACCAACAAAGCGGTCAGCGCAGTCCGGTCATCGATCCGATCCTCGAAAATCGACTCATGCGGCGCATGCGCCCCCTCGCCCACCCCGCCCAAACCATCGATTGTCGGAACCCCGATCCCGGCCGTGAAATTGCCGTCCGACCCGCCTCCGGTCTCGGATTCATCGATCACAATCCCCAGATCCCGCTTCGCAATCCCCTTCGCCGTCCGGAACAACGCCGCTATCGCCTTGGTCCGCTCCATCGGCGGACGGTTCAGCCCTCCTTCAATCGTCAGGCTGCACCGCGGATCCTCCGCCTTCAGCTTTTGGATCTTCTTATCCAGCGCCTCGTAATCCCGAATCCGCCTCACCCGGATATCGATCTCCGCCATCGCCCGGTCCGCCACCACGTTGTGCCGTCCGCCGCCGGAAACCGTCCCAGGATTCACCGTCAGCCCCTTGCTCAAATCGCAGAATCCCGCCACCGTCACAATCTGCCGCGCGATCTCGGTGATCGCGCTCGCACCGGCCGCGAAATCCACGCCCGCGTGCGCCGCCACTCCGTGCGCCTTGATGATGTACACACCCACGCCCTTGCGCGCCGTCTTCAACTTCCCCTCGCGCCCCGTGCCCGGCTCCATCACCATCACCACCGAATGCGCCAGCGCGTGCTTTTCCGTCATCGCCCTCGACGCGTCGCTGCCCGTCTCCTCGTCCGGAGCGAGCCACATCCGAACTGGCCGTTTCACGGCCATATCCAAATCCCGCAGCGCCCTCATCGCTTGAATGAAGAACGCAATCCCAGCCTTCATATCGAACACGCCCGGACCCCACAGCCTTCCCTCTTCCCGCCTGAACGGCATCGTCTTCAGCGTCCCCACAGGCCACACCGTGTCGATGTGGCCCAGCCCCAGAATCCCCGCCCCCGTCTTCCGCTTCGGGCCAGGCAATTCGAACTCCAGCATCACCGCTTTGCCCGCCTTCGGCCCGCAATTGACCGTCTTTCCCCGCGCGATATCGCGCGTCTCCTCGATCACCAGTTCAGCCATCGCGCTGACCGCTGAGGGCGAGTCAGTGGGCGATTCGCACAGAGCCATGCGGCCGATCAGCCCCACGGTCTCCTCGTGCCGTTCCTTCAGGAGGTTCAGGATGGGATGCATCGTTTGTTAGAATAGCGGGTTTCAATGGCACAACTGGAAAACATCGACATCCGCGACATCCTGCCGCACCGCTTCCCAATGCTCCTGGTGGACAGGATCGTTGAAATCGGCGAAGGCAGCATCGTCGGCATCAAGAACGTCACCGCAAACGAGCCTTTCTTCCAAGGTCACTTCCCCGAGTACCCCGTCATGCCGGGCGTCCTCATCATCGAAGCCATGGCCCAGGTCGGCGGCATCCTCGTGCTGCGCGAACTCGAAGACCGTAAGACCAAACTCGTCCTGTTCGCCGCCATCGAGGAAGCCAAGTTCCGCCGCCCCGTCCTGCCTGGCGACGTCCTGCGCATGGAACTCAAGACCCTCAAGCGCAAGGCCACGATCGTCAAGATGCAGGGCACGGCGACGGTGGACGGCAATGTCGTCGCCGAAGCTGTGGTTATGTGCAAGGTCGTCGATCTGCCGGCTAAAGGCGAAGCGCCGAAAGAGTAGCGAATGGCTATCCATCCCACGGCGATTATCGATCCGGGGGCGGAGGTCCATCCCACTGCCGACATCGGCCCCTATGTCGTCATCGGCGCCGAAGTCCACATCGGCGCCGGCACGCGCCTGATGGGCCACATCTTCGTCGAAGGTCCAACCTGGATCGGCGACGACAACATCTTCTACCCCTTTTCCAGCGTCGGCGTCGCCTCCCAGGACCTCAAGTACCACGGCGAGCGCACCGAAACCCGCATCGGCGACCGCAACAAGATCCGCGAATTCGTCACCATCCACCGCGGCACTGAAGGCGGCGGCGGCCTCACACGCATCGGCAGCGACAACCTGCTGATGGCCTACGCCCACATCGCCCACGACGCGAACGTCGGAAGCCACACCATCCTCGGCAATGCAACCACCCTCGCCGGCCACGTCACAATCGGCGACTGGGCCATCGTCGAGGCCTTCTCCGGGGTCCACCAGTTCTGCCGCATCGGCCGCCACGCCTTCGTCGGCGGCTACAGCGTCGTCACCAAGGACGTCCTGCCCTATTCGATGACCGTCACCCCCCGCGACTCCAAGGTCTACGGCGCCAACAAAGTCGGTCTCAAACGACGCGATTTCTCCTCCGAATCCATCGACGCCCTCCAGAAAGCGTTCCGCCTGCTCTCCAGCGACGAACTCAACACCTCGCAGGCCGTCGAACGCATCCGCGCCGAAGTGCCCGCCCTGCCCGAAGTCGATGAACTGATCGAGTTCATCACTTCGGCCTCCCGCGGAATCATCAAGTGAGATACGGTCTCATCGCCGGTTCCGGACGCTTCCCTATCCTGGCGCTTGAATCCGCCCGCTCGCTCGGCCACGAGGCCGTCGTTTTCGCCATCCGCGACAACGCCCCGCCTGAAGTCGAACATCTCGGCGTCAGTTGTCACTGGATCACCATTGCCGAACTCGGAAAGCTGATCGACATCCTCCACAAGGAGCAGATCACCGAAGTCCTCATGGCCGGCCAGGTCAAACACACCTCCATCTTCTCCACCCTGAAACCCGACTGGCGGCTCTTCAAGCTCCTCATGTCGCTGCCCTCGCGCAATACAGACGCGCTTATCGGTGGCGTCCAGGCTGAACTCGCCAAGGAAGGCATCCGCCTCGTCGATTCCACCATGCTCCTCAAGCCCCTTCTCGCCGAAGAGGGCGTCCTCTCCCGCCGCAAACCCACTGACGACGAGATGAAGGATATCGCCTACGGCCAGGGCGTCGCCGCCGCCCTGTCCGGCTTCGACCTCGGCCAGAGCGTCGCCGTCTCCGAACGCGCCTGCGTCGCCCTGGAAGCCATGGAAGGCACTGACGACATGCTCCGCCGCGCCGCCTCGCTGGTCAACGGCAAGCCGCTTCGTTTGGTCAAAGCCTCCGGCCGTCGCGCCCACCTGCTCTTCGACGTCCCCGTCGCCGGACCCGCCACCATCCGCACCATGATCGAAACCGGCACAACCGCCCTCGCCGTCGATGCCGGCCGCACTCTGCTTCTCGACCGCGACGAAATGCTGTCGCTCGCCTCCGGTTCCAGCATCGCTATAGTGGGCGTGAAGCCCGCCGAAGACAGACAATAGAAACATGACTGAAACCAGGCCGCGCGTGGCTGTCATCGGCGCCGGCGCATTCGGGCGCAACCATCTCCGCGTCGTTCGCGAATCCACCCTCGCCACCCTCGCCGGCGTCTACGACATCGATGACGCCCGCCGCGCCGCAGCCGCAGCCGAGTTCGGCTGCCCCGAGTTCGCCTCGCTCGACGATATCCCCGCCGCCGCCGATGCCGCCATCGTCGCCGTCCCCACAATGCACCATAAAGACGTCGCCTGCCGCCTCATGGACTCCGGCCTCGACGTTCTCGTCGAAAAGCCCATCGCCGTCTCCACCGAAGAGGCCCGCGAAATGGTCTCCACCGCCGCCCTCCGCAATCGCATCCTCCAGGTCGGCCACCTCGAACGCTTCAACCCCGCCGTCGAGGCCCTGTCAAAAATCGTCAACAAGCCCCTCTTCTTTGAAATCCACCGCCTCAGTATCTTCACCCCACGCTCGCTCGACGTCGACGTCATCTCTGACCTCATGATCCACGACCTCGACATCGTTCTGTCGATGACCAACGTCATGCCCGAAGAGGTCCGCGCCGCCGGCATCTCCATCCTTTCCGAGAAAGTGGACATCGCCAGCGTTCGGCTCGCCTTCCCGGGCGGAGCTGTCGCCAACCTTACCGCCAGCCGCGTCTCCACCGAGCGCGTTCGCAAACTTCGACTCTTCCAACCCCGCCAGTACATCTCGGTCGACTACGCCCGCCGTGATTGCGTCGCCATCTCGGTCGGCGACGGCCGCCAGGTCAACATCGCCCCGCAGAAAGTCGAACAGGGGGAGCCGCTGGCCCGCCAGTTCGATTCTTTCCTTGCCTGCGTCGCCTCCCGCCACGCCCCGCTGGTGGACGGTCTCGCCGCAGCCCGCGCCCTCGACCTCGCGCACCAGATCATGGCCAAAATCGAGGAACACTCAAACCTCGTCGCCCGCTCTCTCGTCGAGTAACCCAGGCACCACCCCTCATCCCCAATGAACGAGGACTTCAAAAGGTACTGGCACAACGATTCGGACGAACTCCAGTTCCTCCTGGATTTCGACGATCCCGAATCGCGCCGCCGCCACCGTTTCGCCGCCGCTGCCGCCATCTCCGCCGAAATCGTCCTCATCTCAATCCTCTCCCTCATCCCCGCCGCCTCGCCTTCGAACTACTCCTCCGCCACCCGCATCGAAGCCTCCGCCCGCGGCATCACCCCCCTCATTGCACCCCCTCCCGAGGTGCTCCGCGAGTTCCGCCTCACCCAGAAACAGCCCCAAACCGGCCAACCCGTCAC
>JACZJQ010000311.1 GCA_014860455.1 Bryobacteraceae bacterium
CTCCGGCGGGCGGAAGGCCGCCATATGACCGAACAGGCCCTCGGCGATCATCTCCACGGCGACCACACCGAAGCGGGTACACAACTGGCGGTCGACGGGCGTGGGCGCCCCGCCGCGCTGAAGATGTCCAAGGACACAAGCTCGGGTTTCCTTGCCGGTACGGCGCTCGATTTCGCGTGCGACGACGGATGCGATTCCGCCGAGGCGGGCTTCGCGGTGATCACCGCCCGACATGCTAATCCGCCCGCAACGCTTCCACCGGATCCATCCTTGATGCCCGTCTTGCCGGAATATACCCGGCCAACAGAGCCACAGCCGTAAGCCCCGCCAGCGCACCTGCGAAGGTCATCGGATCGGAAGGCGCAACACCGAATAGCAGTGCCCGCATCACGTGTCCCGCGCCAAGCGATGCCACGCACCCCAGCGCCATCCCCATCGCGGCCAGCTTCATCGCCTGTATCACGATCTGCACTTGCAAATCGCGCCTCTGCGCACCCAGCGCAATCCTGATTCCGATCTCACGTCTTCTCTGGCTCACCGAATAGGAGATGACCGCGTAGATCCCGAGCGACGCCAGAATCAGCGCGAAGCCCGCGAATCCCGCCAGCAGTTGCAGAATAAGCCGGCGAGGGGAAATCGACCTGTCGACGATCCCCTGGACGTCGTGAATCTCCTTCAACGGGAGACTGGGGTCGACTGGGTGGATGGCTTCTCGCGTCGCCGTTATCAAATCCGTAAGCGAGCGTGCGCCACGTGCCACCAGATGCATCGATGCATAGTCGCCTGTCTGCCGCACGGTGAAATACATCTCTGCGCCCCCTTCCCTCTCCAGATCCAGATGCCGCACGTCTTGCACCACTCCGATCACCTGCCGTTCCACATGGGAGGCCACCAGAACACGCCCTATCGGATCTTGCCCCGGCCACAGTGTCTGAGCCAGTGTCTGGTTAACGAGCACCACGGCTCCGCTGGATTTGTGGTCGCTCTCCGAGAAATCCCGTCCCGCCAGCAGTGGAATCCCCATCGCGCTCAGATAGCCTTCACTCACCACGTGCAGGTAGGCGGACGGCTCTTCGTCCCGGGCATACACGCTGCCTTTCGCCTGTACACTCCAAGTGCGGTTTCGCCCGAGTGGCAGCGAGTCGATCACTCCGGCAGCTGTCACTCCAGGCGCCGACCTTACACGCCGCAAGGCTTCGCTGAAATATTGCAGGTTAGGTTCCCTCGATGCCTTTGAATACTGAGTGTTCGGATCGATCCGCACAGCAACCGCTGTGCCTGGTTGAAACCCCGGATCGAGTTCGATCAGGCTCAAGAAACTCCGCAGCAGGAGGCCCGAGCCAACCAACAACACCGATGCCAGTGCAACTTCTGATACCACCAGAGCGTCCCTAATCCGGCCATGCCGCCGCCCCGACGTCGATCCACGGCCGCTTTCACGAAGGGGTTGGCCTAGTGCAAGCGCGGAGGCTCGCATCGCTGGCGCCACGCCGAATGCAATGCCTGTCCCAATCGCCGCCAGCAGCGTGAATCCCAGTACCGTCGCGTCCACGCGCACCAATTCCCGCAGAGGAAGACTGACGGTATCAAGACCCGCCAGGAATCGCGCTCCACTGATCGCAAGAACAAGGCCCAGGGCAGCGCCTCCGCTCGACAGCACCAGGCTCTCCGTCAGCATCTGGCGGACTAGCCTGCCGCGATCAGCGCCCAGCGCCGCTCTTACCGAGATCTCCTTCTCGCGAACGGCGGCGCGGGAAAGCAGCAGGTTAGACAGGTTCGCGCAGACGATCAGCATGACGAGCCCCACAGCCCACGCCAGCACCACCATTGGAAGCCGGTACCGTCCACTTACGTGCTCCCTCAAAGTCGTCACATTCGGGACAAACCTGTTCTGAGTCGTCTCGCGGCGGGCTCGCTCGGCCAATCCGTTCATTTCCGAAATCGAAGCTCCCATCGTCGCCCCTGCCTTCAATCTCCCAACCAGGAACAGTGTGTTGCCCTGACGCTCGGTCTGCGGGCTCAACGGATACGGCGTGAACAAATCGACGGGAGTACCGGGCTGAAATACCGAGGCGAAATCGAAGGACGCAGGCAAAACGCCCACCACAGTCACCGCTTCCTGATTGATGGTGACTGCGTGTCCCACGATGCCGGGATCGGCAGCAAAGCTCCTTTCCCAAGTCCCGTGGCTGAGCAGGACCGCCTTCGGTCCATTCTGCTTGCACTCTTCGGCGCTGAAGTGCCGTCCCATGTGCGGGTGCACACCGAGTAGCGGGAAAAACCCCTCGGTCACGCCGAGTCCGGTCAGACGCTCCGGCTCCCGCGCACCGCGGAGAAGATAGCCGCCTTCCGGCGCGAAGGAAAAGTACCCAGCAACATCGGAAAGCAGCCGGCTTTCGCTGCGCAAGGCGAGAAGGTGCCCAACCTGTATCGTTCTCGCGGAACGGTCCGGATGCCCCAGGTTGTTCTCGATCCAGATCAGGCGATCTGGTTCGGTGAATGGAAGCGGGCGCAGCAACAGCGCGTTCAGCACGCTGAATACAGTAGAACTCGCGCCGGCGCCAAGTCCCACGATTAGGATCGCGAAGACGGCCAGCCCGGCATCGCGCCGCAGCGTGCGGAAACAATACCGGATGTCCTGCACCAGCGTCTCCAGCAGCGGCAGGCCGCGGTTGTCCCGATGCTGTTCCTTCGCCTGCTCCAGGCCGCCAATGCTGATCAATGCTGCACGCCGCGCTCCTTCCGCGGACATGCCTCGCTGCTGGTTCTCCTGGATCAACATCTCCAGATGGGTTGTGATCTCGGCGTCGAAATCCTCGTCTCTCTCCCGTTTCCGGAAGAAGAACTGCAATCGAGCCAGCAGTTCCCGCAACAGATCAGTCATTTCGCGTTCTCCACGCCCGCGGCCAGCACACGGGCCATCACCTCGGCCAGGCGCAGCCAGTGCGCCATATCGGCGGCCAGTTGCTTCATGCCACGCTTCGTGATCGAGTAATACTTCGCCTTCCGGTGTTTGTCGGAGATGCCCCACTCGGCAGCGATCCAGCCGCGCTGTTGCAGCCGCACCAGCGACGCATAGATGGTCCCCTGGTTCAGCAACACCTCGTTCCCGCTCGTCTGTTCGATCCGCCGCGCGATTCCATAGCCGTGGAGCGGGCCCATGGAGGAGAGCGTCTGGAGAACCATCACATCCAACGTTCCTTGTAGTAGGTCGAGTTTTTTGTCAGGCATCGTAAGGAGTTCCTGTGGTTCTGCCACACAAGCATGCTACAAACTCCTGTGGCATGGCAACATAAAAATCACTTCAGCTCACGGAACCGTCAGTTTCCTCGGTCCTGCCTCACGGCGTAGTGGCGAGTGGGGATGGCCTCACGGCACAGTGGCCGGCCTCGCAAGGATCACTCGCCCCTTGGCGACCCACTCGCTGGCATACCGCCACTGGGGAACCATTTAACGAACGCCGCCGCGCTCTTCGATCATCTGCATCGCTGGCTGACTGACGAGGATTTTGCCAGGATAGATGTCGCCCCAGGACAGAGTCGTCAGGCCACGAAACTCTCTCCAGAGTTTTTGGCCGCCTTCTTCAAACAGCCGCCGATTCGACGCGTGAACGTTCACTTCCGCTCCATGATCGAGCAGCAACTTGGCGAAGCGCGTATCGGGCGCCTCGCCCCGATAGTTACCCCAGAAATTCGCTTAGCAAACTACAACGCCGAATAGAGGCGTGTATCCTCCAAAGCCATTTCCATCGACAGCCGATTTCGCATTAACATCAGCGCCTTTGTCGACGAGCCATTGCGCAATCTCGAATTCATCCCAATCGATACACATGTGAAGTAGCGTCGTCCCGCCGAGGGGCGCGCCTTGCGTATCGACGTACTGGCCGCAGCCGAATTCCGGCGGGAAAATCTCCTGATGAGACAAGGTACGCTCGAATAGTCTCGGGTCGCGACGCAGAGGCACTTCGAGAAGATCGATGCGACCTCGATGCAAAGCCATCCCCGGCGTGTCGGGAAGTTGGGCGCTATGCTGCGCGTACATTTCGAGGATTTTGTGCTTTTCCGCCGGCTTGCGGCTGTCGCTGCAGATAACCACGTCAACTGGCGCTATCGTCTGGCCATTTTCGTCGATGGCCCGCGCGCCAAGCTCGAACAGCAACGCGGTGCCTGTTGAACTCAACGTGTAAGCGGGACCGCCGAGGGCTCCATCAGAAATCGGAGGCGCACCAAGCATGGCGTGCAGCATGGTCGCGGTTCCGATTTTTCCTTGCAGCGTTGCGCGACCGATGGCATGCTCCAGGTCGCGCGCGCCGCGCTCGTAAAGCATGCGGATGATCGCGTCGCGACCGACGTTCGCCGCGTATGACATCGGCGGACCCCAGTTGTTGTTGCGAATGAGCGCCGCCACCGATGCGGTCTTAGCTCCTTGGCGTCGTCGAGAAGAGGTTGAAGAAATCGTCTCGGCGGCGGTTGCTGAACTCCACGATCGCGCAAATGGTCTCTTCACTCCGTCTGATTGGGATCTGAAGGCCATCCAGGCCGCCAGGAAGGCGGTCCGGATGCTCGGCGATGATGTCTCAATGGACGAGATCAAGCTGGCGGCCCACCAGGCGGTCCAGGGGATGAGCAGGGAGTTCCTGCATGATGAACTCTGCCAGATGATTGCCAAGACGTTCGCCCTACCGCGCCCTCGTTCGCCGTTTGGCGCGGCGGCAGGAAGAGGCGCTGGCGGCAGGCGGGAAATGGAAATACTCCGAGTATCTGTTTGTCGGCGCAACGGGCCAACCGCTACACGAGCGCAAGGTGAGCGAAGCAGTCCACCAGGTATGTGACCGCGCAAACGTGCCGAGAATCCGCTGCCACGACACCCGCCACAGCTGTGGCACCCTTCTTCACGTATAGGGAGCCGACCCATTCATCATTCAAGAAGTGCTGGGCCACTCCCAACTTTCGACCACTCACCGCCGCACGCACGTCCCGATCCAGGTCACGAAGACAGCTCTCGCCGGGCTCGAATCGCTGCTCAAAACGGCTGCACATGCAGCAGTTCCGGACCCCGTGACTGTCAAATCAGAGTCCAGGCCGATGTAGCTCCAAGGATGTTGTTTGTTTTGTTGAAGTTCTGGAGCCACCCGCCGGGATTGAACCGGCGACCTGCTGATTACGAATCAGCCGCTCTACCAGCTGAGCTAGGGTGGCTCCCTGCGCGGCGCAATTGCCCAGGCGTATGCGCATCAAGCTCACTCGCCCGGCCTTCCGGCCGCTACTCCTAATTTAACATGGAACCCTGCGCGGTTCTCAAGCCCGCACCCGTTCAACGCCGTCCCGCGCGCGTCACCCCGCCCCGCCCCGCGTCCGCAGGATCGTCTCCAGCCGGCCCTTCAACTGCGCCTTCAACCCCGCATGCGCGGCGTCACCAGCCAAATTCTTCATCTCCCGCGGATCCGTCGAGTAGTCATACAACTCCTCGCCCTCGCGTCCGCCGTCCCACATCGAATAGCGGTACCTCTCGGTCCGCATCGAATGCCCGTCGATCACTTTCTTCTCCGCCATCCGCCTCACCTGCGAGATCGCCGGACGGTCCCACGCCGCGGCCGGGTTATCCAGCAGCGGCACAAGGCTCGCGCCGTGCAAATTCGCCGGCGCATCTTTCAGCCCGCATAGCTTCGACAGCGTCGGATAGATATCCAGAAACTCCACCGTCCGCCCGCACACCTTGCCCCGCGCCTTCACCCCGGCCCCCGCGAGGATAAACGGACTCCGCGCACTCGGCTCAAACACCGTCTGTTTCATCCACTGCCCGTGCTCGCCAAGCTGATAGCCGTGATCGCTCCAAAACGCCACCGTCGTGTTCGATTCCAGCTTCAATCGCTTCATCGCATCCAGCAGCCGTCCCACCTGCGCGTCCAGGAACAGGATCGTCGCATAATACCCGCGCATCGCCTCAAGCCGTTGCCGCTCGGTCATGCCCCAGTGCGCCGGCCGCGTGAAATACGCCCACTTCGGCGCGATGTTCATCTCCCATTCCTCGAACGGAATCAGCTTCATCTTCGCCAGCGGAACCATGTCGAAGTACTTCGACGGCGCGATCCAAGGCACATGCGGCTTATAGAATCCCGCCCCCAGAAAGAACGGTTCGCCCCGCTTCTGCTCCATCAACCGGATCACTTCCGACGCCACAATCCCGTCGGTATGCTCTTCATCCCTGGCCGGCGAGGCGTAGTAAGACACCGCCGATCCCAGCCCGCGCTTCGGCGTGTAGTTGGTCAGCAGCGGCTCTTCTTTCGTCTTGTCCACGCCTGCGGGATTCACCTTCAGGTTCCACGACGGCGCGTCGTCCAACCCGTCGGTGCCGATCTGGCCCGGATTGCCGTAATGGTAGATCTTGCCCACGCGGGCGGCGAAGTAGCCGTTCTGCTGGAAGTGTTGCGACAGCGTCACCACGTTCGGGTGAATCTGCCTGAAGTGCGTCTTCAACTCGTAGACCTTCGTCGTGTCCGGCGCCAGGCCAGTCATCAGCGACGTCCGCGACGGGCTGCACAGCGGAAACTGGCAGTACGCACGGTCGAAGCGCACCCCGGCCGATGCGATCCTGCTGATGTTTGGCGTCGGGACGATCGAATGCCCGTAAGTGCTGAAGTGGTGGTTCAGGTCATCGGCGGCGATGAACAACACGTTGCGCCGGGGCTGCTTCTGCGCGAACATTGGCGCTGCGGCCCCGGCTAGAAATGTGCGTCGGGATATGGATGTTGTCACTTCGCGTCGATTCTAACAGGTAGATATCGGGGAGAGGCGACAATTCTGAAGCGGGACTCGCCCGCCTGCATCAGGTGATTCCGGGCGTCTTGCGGCGGTTGGAGACCAAGCACAATGCGCACCAGATCCTCTTCCTCGGGGCGAATGCCGCCCAGCGGGATGCGTTGAGGTTTCCGGATTTGGCGTTCTCGTAGCCGCATATGCGTGTCTCCGGCGGCGCCTGGACGCAGAGAGATCCTCACGATACCGGTCGGGTTTTTTTCTACCGGGAGGTTCTCGGCTGAATCCTGCTGAACCTGGCTCGCTTCCCTGTTCAGTTGCCGCTCATCTCTCTAGACGCAGCAGAAGATGGAAAGTTCTCAATCTCCATCAGATTTTCAACTTGTGATGAATCTTAACCGGAGGTTCCGGACTCCTCCGAGCCCGCCCGCTGGAGGACAAGCCACCCCAGCACGCCCGCAACCGGCAACGCCGCCACCACGAAGAACAGCAACCCGTAGGCGCCCTGGTCCACCATCCGCCCCAGCACCGGCATCAACACCGCCACCACCGCCGACCACGAACCCGCCCCAATGCCCGCCACCAGCGCCGTCTGGTCTGAGGGATACGCCTGCGCCGCCGACCGCAGCGAGATCACGATAAAGCCCGACGCCACAAACATCATCCAGAAGAAAATCGCCAGCGCCGCGCCCGCGGATTCGACAAACGGCGTCGCCGCCACCGGC
>JACZJQ010000312.1 GCA_014860455.1 Bryobacteraceae bacterium
GCCCAGCAGGCCGCCCCCGAACCCGTCACGCTCTCGGATCTCGAAAAGCTCGAGCGCCGCTACCGCGAGCAACTCGTCGAGCAGCAGAAAGCGCTCGACGAAGTTACCCGCGAAATCCAGCGTCTCAAGAGCGAGCGCCTCAACCTCGAATCCTACAAGCAAATGCAGGAGGCCAAGGACGCCCGCCAGGTCGACTTCAACTGGACCAAAATCAGCGAGCGCATCGACAAAGCCGCCGCTTACTACGACCTCGCCTGGCAGTTCACCGAAAACGCCGCCCCCGTGCTCGAGATCAGCGACGGCATGCTGCGCGCCCTCAACGCCCTCGCCAGCCAGGAGTCGCCCATCACCGAAGACCGCCTCAACAAGGCCATGGACTATCTCGAACACGAGGCCCGCCGCCGCAAGAAAATGGAAGTCGCCGGCGTCATGGCCCAGGGCGCCGTCAACGTCCTCAAACTCGACCTCGGCATCAACCTCATGCAGCAGATGCAGGGCAAGACAGACCAGTACCGCGATAGCTACAAGACCCTGCTTTGCCTCAAGGAATTCACAATGAAGCAGGGCGCCAACCGCAGCCTCTTCCGCTCTCAGATCACCGTCCTCGACGAGCAGCGCACCCGCACCCTCAAGTCCGTCGACGACCTCAACGGCAAGCTGAGAGACCTCGTCACCCCCCAGGGCATCACCAAAAACATCACCGCCGCCGAGTTCCGCGCCCGCGCCAAGGACTACTTCCTCAGCCTCAAACCGCCCAAGAACGATGTTGTTGTCGCCAATGCCCCCTGGTCCTACGCCGAGGGTCGCCTCGAAGCCTGCTGGACGCTTCTCCGCGAATCCCAGCGCACCATCCGCCAGCACCTTGCCTTCATCGAGGCCCTCGAAGCCTTCGCCGCCAACAACGCCGAATACCTCCACGAGTTCAAAAAACCCTGCTCCATCGACCCTACGGTGCGCTATGACGTCGGCTCCTCCATCGGCGAATTCGAAAAAGCACGCCAGGGCTTCGCCGCCGCCAAGGGCCGCATCCAGAAGTCCGCGCCCGTCCAGGTGCTGCTCGACCTGTAATCAGCCGTAGCTACTTCTTCGGCCCCAGTGCCAGGATGTAATACCGCGCCATCGTCTGCCCCGCATTGCGGAAGCCATGCTCTTCCCCGCCGCGGATGTAAGCCAGTGATCCCGTCGTCAGCGTCTCCGTCTTCCCTTTGATCACCGACTCCAACGAGCCCTCACGCACGATCAATATCTCGTCGTGGATGTGGCTGTGTGATCCGTGCGGGGCCAGGCCCGGGGCGAGTTCTGTTTCGTGAATCTCAATCGGAAAGTCCTTGCCGGTCTTGCCGTCCAGGATCGCCCGCTGGCGGTTCTCCCCGCGCTCGCGCACCGGCAGATCCTCCCACTTGTACACCCTTGTCGGCAGCGATCCCTGCTGTTGAGCCGCTGCCGGCGCTATCGCGGATAGCAGCATGGCGAGCTGGCGTCGGCTGACACTCATCTCCGAACCTCCTCTCGCGGAATCCTTCCAGGGCTCCGCGCCAAACAAGAATCTTAAGTCCAACGGCCGCCTTTTGGCGAGACGCTTGGAGTTTCGGGCAGCACGGTATGAAAATACAAGCATGCAGATCAAAGCGAAAGAAACGTGCCTTTGGGACCAGGTCAGCCTCGGCGAGGTGATGCTGCGGCTCGATCCCGGCGACGACCGCATCTGGACCACCCGTCAGTTCCGCGCCTGGGAAGGCGGCGGCGAATACAACGTCGCCCGCGGCCTCCGCCGCTGCTTCGGCTTGAAAACCGCCGTCGTCTCGGCCTTTGCCGATAACCCCGTCGGCCGCCTTGTCGAGGATCTCATCAACCAGGGCGGCGTCGACCAGTCCCACGTCAAATGGGTCAAGTACGACGGCGTCGGCCGAACTGTCCGCAACGGCCTCAACTTCACCGAACGCGGCTTCGGCGTCCGCGCCGCTCTCGGCTGCTCTGACCGTGGACACACCGCCGCCTCGCAGATGAAGCCCGGCGAAATCGACTGGGACGAAATCTTCGGCCGCGAAGGCGCCCGCTGGCTCCATACCGGCGGCATCTTCTGCGCGCTCTCTGAATCCACCCCCCTCGTCGCCCGCGAAGCCATGCAGGCCGCCCGCCGCCACGGCGTCATCGTCAGCTACGACCTCAACTATCGCGAGTCCCTCTGGAAAGGCATCGGCGGCAAGGACAAGGCCCGCGAGGTCAATCGTGAACTCGCCCAATACATCGACGTCATGCTCGGCAACGAAGAGGACTTCACCGCCGCCCTCGGCTTCGAGGTCGAAGGCCTCGACGACCACCTCTCCTCGCTCGACCCTGCCAACTTCAAGAAGATGATCCAGAAGGCGCTCGAAGCCTACCCCAATTTCCAGGTCGTCGCCACCACCCTGCGCAAAGCCACCACCGCCTCCCGCAACGATTGGGGCGCCATCTGCTGGCACAACGGCGAATTCTACGAAGCGCCCCTTCGCAAGGACCTCGAAATCCTCGACCGCGTCGGTGGCGGCGACTCTTTCGCCTCCGGCCTCATCTACGGCTTCCTCGCCGGCAAGGGCCCGCAATACGCCGTCGAATGCGGCGCCGCCCATGGCGCCCTGGCGATGACCACCCCCGGCGACACCACCATGGCCCTGCTCTCCGAAGTCGAAAAGGTCATGAAGGGCGGCACCGCCCGCGTCGCCCGCTAATCGCGCTGTCGACGATCACATCCCCACGAAGCCGCCTCCATCGCCGGAAGCGGCTTCTTTGACTTATCCGTCGAGTCACATATGATGTGACATACGGCACACTTCAGACCCAACTGCCTGAAATGCCCATCCTCTGCGCATAGGAGGCGTCATGGAAGTATCCCGGCGGGCTTTTGTCGCCACCGCGGCCTCGGCGTCGCGAGTTCTCGGAGCCAACGATCGCGTCCGCCTCGGTTGGATCGGAACCGGCGGCCGCGGCCAGCATCTCATCCGCATGGCCGCCGCCTGCGGCGTGCCCTGCGAAATCGTCGCCCTCTGCGACGCCTGGGACGTCCGCCGCAATGAAGGCGCAGATCACATCGCCAAGCGCTTCCCCAACGCGCCCAAACCCGCGCTCATCCCCGCCTACAAGGCCCTGCTCGACCGCAAGGATATCGACGCCGTCGTGGTCGCCACCCTCGACCACACCCACGCCAACATCTCCGCCGAAGCCTGCCAGGCCGGCAAAGACGTCTTCGTCGAAAAGCCCATGACCTCCCAGCCCATGCAAGGCCATCAGGTCGTCAAGGCCCAGCGCCAGTACAACCGCATCGTCCAGGTCGGCGTCCAGCAGCGCTCCCTGCCCCACTTCATCGAAGCCAAACAGAAGTTCGTCGACTCCGGCCTCCTTGGTAAGGTCCACATGGTCCGCACCGTCTGGAACGCCAACAGCGGCTACCTCACCCC
>JACZJQ010000313.1 GCA_014860455.1 Bryobacteraceae bacterium
GTCTCGTCGATCACCGCCGTCGGGTGAATCCCCGCCACGTGCGCCGCCTGCGGTTGAACCAGCCCGATCAGCCGCGCCATCTCCCGCCGCGGATCCTTCGCCCGGATCACCGTCCTGCCCGCCGCGTTGTCGTAATCCAGCCCCACAATCAGGCACCCTGCCCCCGACTCCGCCGCCTCCTTCGCCGCCTTCTTCGTGCTCACAAACGCCGCCTGCGTCGCCCCCGCCGCCGCCAGCGTCGCGAATCCCAGAATCGACCGCTCCCCGTCCCCCTCATAGGCGAGGCCAAGTGCTTCGGCGGCGTGGCGGACGGTCATTGGCAGTGGCTCCTTTGCTGCAAGTCGATATGATTTAGTCTATGCCCGTTGATCCAGGCGCTTACGTCGCGCCCACTGCCAAGGTCCACCCCAATGCCGTCGTCGGCCCCGGCACTCGCATCGGCGAATTCTGCGTCGTCGAAGCCGACGTCTCTATCGGACCCAACTGCCTGCTCGAACCCTACGTCTACATCAAGCGCTGGACCACCCTTGGCTCGGATAACGAAATCTCCTCCGGCACCGTCCTCGGCACAGATCCCCTGGACAAGCACTTCAAAGGCCACCGCAGCTACCTCCGCATCGGCAACGCCAATAAAATCCGCGAACACTACACCATCTCCCGCGGCACCGCCGAAGAGAGCGTTACCATCCTCGGCGACGGCAACTACATCATGACCTCCGGCCACATCGCCCATAACTGCGTCATCGGCTCTAACGTCGTCATCGCGTCCTGCGCCCTTATCGCCGGCTATGTTGAAATCGCCGACCAGGCTTTTATCTCCGGCGGCATCGGCGTCCATCAGTTCTCCAAAATCGGACGCCTCGCCATGGTCGGCGGCATGTCGCGCATCAACAAGGATCTCCCGCCTTTTTTCACCTACATGGGCTACCAGGTCGCCGCCCACGGCCTCAACCGCGTCGGCCTCCGCCGCGCCGGCTTCTCCCGCGATGAAATCGGCGAAATCAAGGAAGCCTTCCGCCTCCTCTACCGCACCGAACTCAGCCTCGAAGCGGCCCTCTTGGAAATCGAAACCCGCCTCCATTCGCCCGCAGCCAGAGAGATCGTCCGCTTCATCCGCTCCTCCAAGCGCGGCATCGTCCGCCGCGGCACAGAGGATGCCGGCCCCGAACAAGACTAGCTCCTACCCCCTGCGGACCCAGCCCGCCCTTCGAACCTCGACAGCAGAGAGCCCGGATGGCCCCGCTGGCGCCACCAACAGTGTTAAAAATCGCCCGCTTACTCGCGGAGGCCACAAACGACGAATGTGGGTCTCGCGGGAGGCCGCGAACGAAGACAGCGGGTCGCCGGGAGGCCGCGAACGAAAGAGAGCGGGTCGCCACTGATCGGATCCTAGTGCGACGATCGACTTGGACCGGTAGGGCGGGCTCCCCAGCCCGCGGCCGGCGCCCTCGCCGGCACCCCTTGTGGGCGCTGCGCACGGATCGCGGCCCGCCGCTCCACCGGTCCCTCGGTGAGAGAAGATAGAACCACTATGCTTCAGATCCTCGACAGCGGCCCCTTTGAGGGCGAGGACCAACTCACTGAACTGACCCGGCGCTGTGAAGAGATCGTCCTCCCCGACGACGACGGCGACCGCGAACTCACCCACTGGTGGCTCCTCAACCGATCCGGAACAACCGTCCTCTACATCGGAACCCCCGAGACATTCCACCTCTACGTCCGCGACGAAACCGGCATCCAGTGAGCGCGCAACGCGCCGGCGAGCGCAGACTGCTCGCCCACAGCTATGGTTCGACCAGGACTCAAAGCACAGCCGTGAGAACCTACGCCGTCATCACCGAACGCGGGCCACGCAACTTCTCCGCCTACGTCCCCGACCTCCCCGGCCGCATAGCCACCGGCAAGACCCTCGCCGCCGTCCGCCGCAATATCCGCGAAGCCATCGAATTCCACCTCGACGGCCTCCGCCAGGAAGGCCCGCCAATCCCTGAGCCTTCCTCCGTAGCCGAATCCGTCGAGATCCAGGCGGCTTGAGGGCCCGGAACAACCGGACAGCCGGCTACCCCTGTCGCCCCGAAGCATGGTTTTGGCTTCGGACCGATTGCCCCGATTTCCAAGCCTCCTAGTGTCTCGGGCTACCGGAATCGGCAACATCCTGTTAGAGTTTTGTTGTGGACATCCAGTACGACGAGATCGGCATTTGGTCTGAAGTCAAGCTGGCCATCATTCGCGAATACGCCTCCGCCTACTCAAAGATCATGGAGGCCAAGAGGCAGGACGGGCTTCGACGTCTGCACTGGATCTACATCGATGCCTACGCCGGACCGGGGTTTCACATCTCTAAGACCAGCGGCGAACTGGTGAAGGGAAGCCCTTTGATCGCGCTTGACACTAATCCTCCGTTCCACGGTTATCACTTCATTGACGCTGATGCCAGCAGGGCCGATCAACTCCATGAACTCGCCGGCCCTCGTGCGGACGTGCACGTTTACAGTGAGGACTGCAATACGGTTCTGCTGAGAGACGTCTTTCCCAAAGCCCGCTTTGAGGAGTATGGACGTGCGCTGTGTCTGCTGGACCCATACAACATCAACCTCACTTGGGAGGTCATAGAGGCGGCCGGGAAATCGGGAACGATTGAGATCTTTGTGAACTTCATGATCATGGACATCAATCGAAACGCCCTCCGCAGGGATCCGGAGAAGTCGCTCCCGCTTAAAATGGAGCAACTCACTCGGCTATGGGGTGACGAGTCCTGGAAGCAAGCGGGCTACAGCTCCGTTGGCAACCTTTTCGGTTACTCGGAGAAGGTCTCCAATGAGGAGTTTGCGGAGGCTTTCAGGCGGCGGTTGGTTGAGAAGGCTGGGTTCAAGTACGTACCGGCTCCGATGCCGATGAAGACGAAGAGCAACTCGACGATCTACTACTTGTACTTTGCCTCCCAGAAGCCGGCCGCTGCGCACATCGTGAAGGACATCTTCGACAAGTACCGCAAGCGGCAGGGCCTCTGACATGGCGACTAACTCTCACATCGAATGGACCGACGCGACCTGGAACCCGGTGACCGGCTGCTCGAAGATCAGTCCCGGGTGCAAGCACTGTTACGCCGAGCGGCTCGCACTTCGCCTTCAGGCGATGGGGCAGAGCAATTACCGGAATGGCTTCGAAGTGACTTTGCAGCAGCACATGCTTGAGTTGCCGCTACGATGGAAGTCGCCCAAACGGGTCTTCGTCAACTCGATGAGCGACCTTTTCCATGAAGATGTCCCGATCGAATACATCAAGGACGTCTTCACTGTCATGCACAAGGCCTCCTGGCATCAGTACCAATTGCTGACAAAGCGGTCGAAGCGGTTGATGGAGGTAAGTCCTCTTCTCAAGTGGTCGCCGCAGATCTGGATGGGCGTAAGCATCGAGAACGAGGACTACCGCGACCGGATCGACCATCTGCGACGAACCGGCGCGTACGTGAAGTTCCTTTCTCTTGAGCCGTTGCTCGGGCCGCTGAGGCGGTTGAACCTCCGCGACATCGACTGGGTGATCGTCGGCGGCGAATCCGGCCCCGGCGCGCGGCCGGTTGATCCCGACTGGGTGACGGATATTCGAGACCAGTGCCTCCGGGCAGGAGTGGCGTTCTTCTTCAAACAGTGGGGCGGGGTTCAGAAGAAGAGGGCAGGGCGCGAACTTGATGGACGGACATGGGATGAGATGCCCGAGGCGTTGGTGACACTGTGATAACGATATCGACTTTTCGTGGAGATTCCTGGCGGCGCATGTAGCAGATTGAGGGGGGCTGGCGGCGGACCATTGGGCCTTTGTGTAGCGGGTATGAGCCGATGAGATCAACCAAACTATTTCAGACTATCTGGCTTATCAACGCGGTGGTGATCTTTCTGTGCGCGACGGGCCTCTGCCTTTTCCTGGGCTATTTGGCGGCTGATGCATTGGCAACCAGGTTCGCGCTGCGCGAAAGGGCCGATACCGTGAATGTTGGGCAGCGCGATGACGACGCAGGTGACCCGAAGATGTGGCTCGGCGACTTTGCGAGGTTGGCTGGGACAGAGCACATGTGCGCTGCCCTTATGTCTTCGCAATCTCATTCGGCTGGCCTCTTTTCCAAGGAGGCTTCGGAGACCAGGAATTACCTGTTCTTGAACATTGAGGACAAATCCAGCCGTTGGCTCATGCCCACCAACGGCCAGTTGCTTTTGTCGATGGATGAAATAGTCGAGAAGGGCATGAACCGGAGCGTCCGCAGTGAAGACGAAGTTGTGAAATGGCTAGTGTTCGAGGTTGTCCCGGCAGACACAGATGGTGACAGGCAACTTACCGCAGGGGATGAGAAATCGCTCGCAGTGGCCAGCCCGGATGGCACGCATTGCGTTGAGGTGATAAAAGGGGTCGATGAATTCAAAGGCCAGGCCAACTCCGGCGGAGGCAAGCTTGTCGTGGTCTACAGGCAAGGGACGAAAACAATCGTTGCGGAAGTCAATCTGGATCAGCGGAGTGTGACTGGGAGCAAAGAACTTCAGCCGCCGCAGTAGCTGTCAGGGACGAACTGGCCGAATGGAAGTCACACTGGGCGAGCCACCCGAGCCGAGGAGTTGACCCGAAATCCGCGCTCGGCTTGATCTAGCTCCTCGTTCAGGCGCGATTCCGTAGGTAGGCGAAGCGCCCGGCCCCCGTGCACGTTCGTGGATAGGTGCCGACCTCATTCGGAGGTGCCACCTCCACCCCCGTGATAACCTGAGAATTCCCTATGTTGTGGTCCCGTCTCTTCATCCCCACGTTGCGCGAGAACCCGGCCGAGGCCGAGGTGATCAGCCACCAGATGCTTCTCCGAGCCGGCTACATCCGCGCTCTCGGGGCCGGTATCTATAACTACCTCCCCCTCGCCCAGCGCTCGCTCAATAAGATCCAGGCCATCATCCGCGAGGAGATGGATGCCATCGGCGGCCAGGAGTTCTATCTCCCCGCGCTCAATCCGGCCGAGGTCTGGCAGGAGTCCGGCCGCTGGGACGTCATGGGCGACAACATGTTCCGCCTCAAGGACCGCTACGGGCGGGCGCTTTGTCTGGGCATGACTCACGAGGAAGTCATGACCTTCATCGCCCGCGGCGAGGTGCGGTCGTATAAGCAGCTCCCCCAGATCTGGTATCAGATCCAGACCAAATTCCGCGACGAGCCCCGCCCGAAATCCGGCCTGCTGCGCGTCCGCCAGTTCATCATGAAGGACTCCTACTCCTTCGACCTCGCGCCCGAAGGCCTCGACGTCGCTTACGAAAAACACCGCGTCGCCTACTGCCGCATCTTCGACCGTTGCGGCCTGGAATACGTCACCGTCGAAGCCCACTCCGGCGCCATGGGCGGCTCGCAGTCGCAGGAGTTCATGGTCAAGACGACCGCCGGCGAGGACTACGTCGTCATCTCCAAGGACACCGGCTACGCGGCCAATCTCGAAAAGGCCACCTCGCGCCCCGTGCCGCCCGCCGAGCCCGACCCCGACGCCGACCTCGCGCCCGAAGAGGTCCACACGCCCAATCAGAAGACCATCGACGAAGTCGCCGCCTTCCTCAAGATCGCGCCCACGTCGCTGATGAAATCCGTCGTCGTCGTCACTGAAGACGAGCGGCCCTTCCTCTGCCTGCTGCGCGGCGACCACCAGCTCAGCGAGACCAAGTTCCAGACCGCCGCCCACTGCGGCGAGTTCCGCCCGGCGCATCCCGAAGAGATCCGCACCTGGTTCGGCGCCGACCCCGGCTCCCTCGGCCCCGTCGGCATCACCGCCCTCCCCATCCTGATCGACGAGGCCCTGCGCGGCCGCAAGAACATGGTGACCGGCGCCAACAAGGACGATTACCACCTGCGCAACGTCACCCTCGGCGAAGACTTCCAGGCCACCTTCCACGACCTGCGCCAGGTGGCCGAAGGCGACACCGACATCGATACCGGCGGCCCGCTCGAAATCGCCAAGACTGTCGAAATCGGCCACATCTTCAAGCTCGGCTACAAGTATTCGCATTCGATGGGCCTCAACGTCCTGAACCACGACGGCGTCGAAACCCCCGTCATCATGGGCTCCTACGGCATCGGCGTCGAGCGCGTCCTGTGCGCGGCGGTCGAACTCTATAGCGATGCCAACGGCATCTCAATGCCCGTCACCATCGCGCCGTTCGAGGTGGTCATCACGCCCGTCAAGATCTCCGATCCCGTGGTCCGCGAGGCCGCCGACAAGATCTACGCCGACTTCAAATCGCGCGGCATCGACGTCCTGTTCGACGACCGCGACATGTCGCCCGGCGTCAAGTTCAAGGACGCTGACCTGATCGGCATCCCCTATCGCGTCACGCTTGGCAAGAAGCTTGGCGAAGGCATCGTCGAAGTGGTCGAGCGCCGCGGCAACGTCAAGCATGAGGTGCCGGTCGCCGAAGCGGTCGCCTGGGTTGCGGACCGCGTCGCCGCCGCCAAATCGAAATGACCGATTGGGCACAGGTGAGGCTGCAGTTCCCCTCGCTTGAACACTGGACCTATCTCAACACCGCCACCTTCGGCCAGCACCCCTTGCGTGCCGAGCAGGCGATGGTCTCTCATCTCGCCCACCGCACCGAACAGGCCTGTTACGACTTTCTCTCCTGGTTCGACGACCACGACCGCATGCGCGCCTCGGTCGCCCGCCTGGTGAACGCACAGCCCGCCGACATCGCCTATTTCCCCAACTCCTGCACCGCCCTAGGCCTTCTCCTGAACGGCGTCGACTTCGCCCACGGCGACGAGATCCTCACCCTCGAAGGCGAGTTCCCCAACCAGGTCTACGCGCCTCACGCCCGCGGCGCTGTCCTGCGCGAAGTCCCGGCCCATCAACTCGTCGAAGCGCTGTCGGAGAAGACAAAGCTGGTCGTCGTCTCCACGGTCAACTACATCACCGGCTACCGCGTCCCGCTCGCGCCGCTAGCCGCCGAGTGCCGCCGCCGCGGCATCCTGCTCTACGTTGACGCCACGCAATCGGCTGGCGCGCTGCAGATCGACTTCGCCGCGCTCCAGCCCTCGATGCTCGCCGTCAACGCCTACAAATGGATGTGCTGCCCGTCGGGCATCGGCTTTGCCGCGATTCACCCCGACCTGCGCGCCCGCATGCGCCCGCTTGCCGTCGGCTGGCGCTCGCATCACGGTTGGCGCAACGTCGAAAACCTCCATCACGGCGCGCCCGTGTTCACCGGCAACGCCGACATGTATGAAGGCGGCATGTTGCCTTCGCCGCTGCTCTACGCACTCGGCGCCTGTGTCGATCTATTCCTCGAAATCGGTCCGGCGGAGATCGAAAATCGCGTTCTCTCTCTGGCCCGCGACCTGCGCGCCCGCATGACATCGCTCGGCTACCAACCGTTGCCGTACGATGATTCGGCCATCGTCGCCGTCCCCATGCCCGACGCGCCCGCCACAGCCGCCGCGCTCAAATCCAAGCGCATCCTGGTCTCGGCGCGTCACGGACTGCTGCGCGTCTCCACGCACCTCTACAACAACGAATCGGATTTGGACCGCCTGATCGACGGACTCGCGTAACAATCGCGTCGCGTTGTCACAACGAGCCGCGACGCGTCACGAGCCGCCACTGAAAGGAGCGGTCACCTCACTCCCGCGCGAAGGCCGCGAACGCAGAGAGCGGGTCTCCAGGCTGACTTCCAACGGAGCGGACTTCGATCTTCCCGCTACAGCCCCAGCTTCGCGATCAACACAGCAATGGCGTCCTTCGAAGGAAGGCTCCCCTGCGCCGTGCGGTTGTTGCCGCCGCCGCGTCCCCCCAGTTCGGCGAGCAACGGCTTCATGAGGTTGCCTGCATGGAGTCCCATGTCTTCCGATACGGCCAGCATCACAGCCGGCGGGTCCTGCGACGTGGCGATGTACGCAGCGCCCGCTTGCGCCGTGAAACTCAGCGCCAGCGCCCGCACCTCATCGTCCAGCGCGCCCGACACCCGCTCATCGATATACACCCGCCTCCCCGTCGCCGAAGCTTCCTGCGACTCCCACAACTGCCGGCCCCGCAACCCGGCCAGTTCCAGCCCCAGCTTCCGCCGTTCCTTGCCCGCCTCTTTCACCTGCTCCGCCATCGACGCTGCCAGTGCCGGCACGTCGTCAAGTTGTGCGTTGAACACCCTTGCCGCTGAGTCCAGCGCCTCGTAATCCAGCCGCGCCCGCCTGACCGCCCGCAGTCCGCAAAGAAACTCCACGCGGACGTTGCCGCGGATCTTGTCCAACTTCCGCAGCACAACCGGCCCGATCTCGCCCGTCGCCCTCACATGCGTCCCACCGCATGCCGACCGGTCGCAGCCATCGATGGTAACGATCCTCAAATCGCCGGTCCGCTCCGTCGCCTTGCGCAATCCTTCGGCCTCGGATGCGTCCTCGAAACCCACCGTGATCGGCCGGTTCCCTAACACGCCCCGGTTGGCCGCATCTTCAACGGCGCGAAGCTGCTCGCGGGTTACCGACGCGGTTTCCAGATCCACCGTCGATGACGTCTCGCCCATATGGACGCTCACCGTCTTGAACCCGTACATCGCTTCAAACACCGCCGACAGCAGATGCTGCCCGCTGTGTTGTTGCATGAAGTCGAACCGCCGCTCCCAGTCGATCTCGCCCGTCACCGCCGCTGCGGCAATCGGCTTCTCCAGCACGTGCACAACCGACCCATCCTCGCCCTCGACAACTTCGATCACCCGAATCCCGTTCAGCGTCCCCGCGTCATGCAACTGCCCGCCCGAAGTGGGATAAAACGCCGTCCTGTCCAATGCCACGCGCAGCCCGTCTTCAGAGACAGACACCACGCCCGCGTCAAACTGCTTCAGATAGGAATCGGTGTAGTAGAGCCGCGCCGTCACACCCACTCGAGCGCGCCCTTCTTGTAGGCCCAGATGTAGCCCACCACCAGGATGGCAAGGAAGACGGAGATTTCGGCGAAGCCGAACCAGCCGAGCATCTTGTACCGCACCGCCCACGGGAACAGGAAAATCGTTTCCACGTCGAAGATGACGAACAGGATGGCGATGAGGTAGAACCGGACCGTATACCGGCCGCGCGCGTTCGACGCCGCCTTGATGCCGCACTCATAGGCTTCCAGCTTCGCCCCCCCAGGCACCGACGGCCGCAGCCACCGAAACACCAGCAATAGAACGATCGGGAATGCCACCGCAACGGGCAGGAAGATGAAAATGGGCAGGTACCCTTCCGGCATGGTCTTAATTTATCACACGCCGCGCTGAAAACGGACAACAGAGTCCGCATGGC
>JACZJQ010000314.1 GCA_014860455.1 Bryobacteraceae bacterium
CCCCAGCAGGAGACGCTCCAGCAACAGCGAGGCCAAGCCAGCCGAGCCCAAGCCGGAAAAATCCGAGGACAAGCCCGCGCCCAAGGAGACCCCTAAGGCCGAAGCCGCCAAGCCCGTCGAGCAGAAACCTGCCGAAAAACCCGCGGATCAGGCCCCGGCCGATAAGGACGAACGCACCGATCCCTCCACCGCCGGCCTCAATAAACGCGGCAACCTCGACCTCAGCGAACTCAAGGAAGCCTCCATCACTCGGCTCAACCAGATCGCCCGCGATCTCGGCATCCTCGGTATCGCCGGCATGAGGAAACAGGAGCTGATCTTCAAGATCCTCCAGGCCCAGGCTGAAAAGGCCGGCCTCATCTTCTCCGAGGGCGTCCTTGAATGCCTCCCCGACGGCTTCGGTTTCCTCCGCGCTCCGGAATATAACTACCTGCCTGGCCCCGATGACGTCTACGTCTCGCCCTCCCAGATCCGCCGCTTCGACCTCCGCACCGGCGACACCGTCTCCGGCCAGATCCGCCCTCCAAAGGAAGGCGAACGCTACTTCGCCCTCATCAAGGTCGATGCCATAAACTTCGAGCCGCCCGAGGAAGCCCGCAACAAGATCTTCTTCGACAACCTCACCCCGCTCTACCCGCAGGAGAAGGCCAAGCTCGAAACCGCCAAGGACAACTACACCGGCCGCGTTATGGACATGCTCACGCCCATCGGCAAGGGGCAGCGCGGCCTCATCGTCGCACCGCCCCGTACCGGCAAGACGATGATGCTGCAGTCCATCGCCCACTCCATCGCGACAAACCACCCCGAAATCGTCCTCATCGTCCTGCTCATCGACGAGCGCCCCGAGGAAGTCACCGATATGCAGCGTTCGGTCCGCGGCGAGGTCATCAGCTCGACGTTCGACGAGCCCGCCGCCCGTCACGTCCAAGTGGCAGAAATGGTCATCGAGAAGGCCAAGCGCCTCGTCGAACACAAGCGCGACGTCGTCATCCTGCTCGACTCCATCACCCGTCTGGCCCGCGCCTATAACACCGTCGTGCCCCCGTCGGGCAAGGTCCTCTCCGGCGGCGTCGACTCCAACGCCCTCCAACGCCCCAAGCGCTTCTTCGGCGCAGCCCGCAACATCGAGGAAGGGGGCTCGCTCACCATCATCGCCACCGCACTCATCGATACCGGCTCGCGCATGGACGATGTCATCTTCGAGGAGTTCAAGGGCACCGGCAACATGGAAGTCCACCTCGACCGCAAACTCGTCGACAAGCGCATCTTCCCCGCCATCGACATCAACAAGTCCGGTACCCGCAAGGACGAACTGCTCAT
Organism: Bryobacteraceae bacterium; assembly: GCA_014860455.1. Classification (GTDB taxonomy): domain Bacteria; phylum Acidobacteriota; class Terriglobia; order Bryobacterales; family Bryobacteraceae; genus PNKE01. The sequence goes on from JACZJQ010000314.1 coordinate 1,321, forward strand.
CCCGCGCGAAGAACTCAACCGTATCTGGGTCCTGCGCAAAGTGCTCGCTCCGCTGTCGCCGGTCGAGTCCATCGAACTGCTGCTCGACAAGCTTTCCAAGACCCGCAGCAACGGCGAGTTCCTGGCCGCCATGAGCGGCTAAGCTCGCATATCAGTCAAGCAATGTAAAGGCGGGCTTCCGGGTCCGCCTTTGCTTTTGCGCGACGCCTCCCACTGTGATCTACTGATTGACATGAACAAGGCATTGATCCTCCTATTCACCCTCGCCCTCGCCCTGTCGGCGCAGGTGGCGATGAAGCAGGAAGCCGGCAACATCACCGTCACCATCGACGGCAAGCCCTTCACCACCCTCTACACCGGCGGCGACGCCCCCAAACCCTACCTCCATCCCCTGCTCACCGCCGATGGCATTCGCATCTCCCGCCTGTTCCCCATGGAAAAAGTCGATGGCGAAACCAAGGACCATCCCCACCACCGCGGCCTCTGGTACACCCACGGCGACGTTAACGGCGTCGACTTCTGGATGAACGAAAAGGTACCGCAGAAAGGCCGCCACGGCATCATCGACACCGAGAAGATCTCCAAGGTCAAAGGCGGCAAGAAGGAAGGCACGATCGAAGCATCATTCATATGGAAAGCCCCCGAAGGCGAAGCCCTGCTGCGTGAAAGCCGCATCATGGTCTTCCATGCCGACCCCAAGCTGCGCATCATCGACTTCGACGTCACCTTCACCGCCTTGGCCGATTCCGTCAAATTCGGTGACACCAAGGAGGGCTTCTTCGCCATCCGCCTGCGCGACGAAATGATGCAGCGAAAGGGAGGCACACTGGTGAACGCCAGCGGCGCCAAGGGCATGCGCGAGGTCTGGGGCAAGGCCAGCCCCTGGAATGACTATCACAGCACCGTCGAGGGCAAGGTCGTCGGCGTCGCCATCTTCGATCACCCCTCCAACCCCAAGCACCCCACCTACTGGCACTCCCGCGACTACGGCCTGTTCGCCGCCAACGCCTTCGGCGAGCATGACTTCTTCAACGACAAGACCCGCGACGGCAGCATCACCATCAAGAAGGGCCAGAAGCTCCGCTTCCGCTACCGCGTCCTCATCCACCCCGGCACCACGGAGGAGGCCGGCGTCGCCAACCTCTTCGCCGACTACGCCAAGAAGGTGAAGTAGCTCAGACTCGATTCGCTCTCAACACGCCCAGGATATGTCTGTCCTGGGCGTTTTTCTATTTCAGGATCTCGTCCACCGTCGCCGCCGTGATCGGGTGATACCCAGCCCGCGCCTTCCGGTAAATCGCCTGTGCCCGCTTCTTCCCCTCCGCCGTCTTCGCCATCTCCAGATACAGCGGTCTGACAAACTTCCGACGCCCCACTTCGACCAGGAACCGCTCCAGCCGCGCATACGCCGGCGCGTAATTCGCCCTGATCGCCATCCGCAGCCACTGCGCCGCGATCTCGGCGTTGCCTGACGCCGTGAAATCCCACTGCCGGTCCAACTCCGCCATCTGCGACGCCGGCAGGTCCTCGGGTAACGCCCGCAAGAAGTGCAGCCACTCCTGCGTCGACCACGTCCGCTTCGGCGTCGTTTCAAAGTCGTACCCGATCTTCGGCGCACGCGCTGGCAGACCCGACTGGTTCAACCAGTCCGACAAGTCCTCGCCCGGAAACGCCCGCCCCAACTCGTCCAGGAACTCCCTGGTCGTGATCGACTGAAACGCGTACCGCTCGAAATACCCGCGCAGGAATGCGTCAAACCGCGTCCGCCCGTACTTCTCTTCCAGCATCCGGAGCATCAGCGCGCCCTTCACATACGGCACCTGCGTCATCGCATCGTCCGGGTCGCGGCCCGTGTAGTCGCCGGCTAGCCGCGTATCTTCCGGTTTCAAGCCTTTCATCTCTTCCTGCAACTCTCCCACTTCCAGCGCAAACTCCATCTCCGAACGCGCCCGCCCGTAAATCTCTTCCTGGATCCGCCGCTCGAAATACGTGGTGAACCCCTCGTTCAACCACATGTCGTTCCATGTCGCGTTCGTCACCAGGTTGCCCGACCACGAATGCGCCAGCTCATGTGAAACCAGCGCCACCAGGCTCTTATCGCCCGCAATCACCGTCGGCGTGGCGAACGTTAGCCGCGGATTCTCCATGCCGCCAAACGGGAACGATGGCGGCAGCACCAATATGTCGTACCGCCCCCACAGATACGGCCCATACAGCCGTTCCGCCGCCTGCACCATCTTCTCGACATCCTCAAACTCCCTGGCCGACTTCTCCACCACCGGCGGCTCCGCCCAGATCCCGCACCGCGCCCCAACAGGCCTGAACTCCAACTCGCCCACCGCCAGCGCCAGCAGATAGCTCGGAATCGGGGTCGGCATATGGAAATGCCCGTCCTTCAACCGCGCCGCCGCCATCAACGGCGTCAACGGCGCCGGCGCCTGGATCCTCGCCGAGAACGTGAACCGCACCGACGGCGTGTCCTGCAGCGGCGCCCAACTCCGCGCGTGGATCGCCTGCGACTGCGAGTAGAGAAACGGCGACCGCTTCCCCGCCGTCTGGGCCGCATCCAGCCATTGCAGCCCCGACGCCTCCGGCGACGTTTCGTACTCGATCGTCACGCTCCTCGCCCCGGCCGCCAGCGGGATCGTCAGCGCCGACCCCAATATTGGATCCCTCTCACCCAGCGTCCACCCGCTCTCCGCCCCGTTCACCTTCAGGACCTTCAAATCCCGCGTATCCAGCACCAGCGTCTTGCCCGCCGGTTCAAGCGTCAATGTCGCCGTCCCTCTGAGCACCCGCTCCTTGAACGACACCGCCAGGTCCAACTCCAGGTGCCTCAGCCGCGACACTTCGGGGTTTGAATAGGAATGAGGATCTTTCGCCACAGATTTATGGTAGCCTCTCCTTTCTATGGCTGATGCGCCCGCTGGCCGCCTCAAATCCCTCGACCTCTTCCGCGGGGCCACCATCGCGTCCATGATTCTCGTCAACAACCCCGGCACATGGACCCACGTCTACCCGCCCCTGCGCCACGCCGTCTGGCACGGTTGGACCTTCACCGACACCGTCTTCCCCTTCTTCCTCTGGATCGTCGGCCTCGCCGTTACCCTATCCACAGCCCGCCGCGTCGCCGCCGGCCAGGACAAGTTTCAACTGCTCGGCCACGGCGCCCGCCGCGCCGCCATCCTGTTCTGTTTCGGGCTCATCCTCACCCTGTTCCCCCACTTTGACTTCGCCGGCATCCGCATTCCCGGCGTCCTCCAGCGCATCGCCGTCTGCTACCTGATCGGACTCGCAATCTTCCTCTGGTCCTCCTGGCGCGGGCTCATCCTCTGGACCGTCGGCCTCAACACCCTCTATCTCGCCCTCATGATCCGCTACCCTGTCCCCGGCTGCGGCGCCGGCTCGTGGGCCATGGAATGCAACTACGCCCGCCTCGTCGACAGCCAGTTTCTCGCCGGCCACATGTGGACCGTCACCAAGGACTGGGACCCCGAAGGCATCATCAGCACCATCCCCGCCATCTCCACCGTCCTGCTCGGCATGCTGGCCGGCTATCTCCTGCGCGCATCCGGCACTCCGCTCGAAAAGGTCCGCCGCTTCATGCTCCAGGGCTGCCTCATGGTCATCGCCGCCGTCGCCCTCGAACCCGTCGTCCCCATCAACAAGGCCCTCTGGACCACCTCTTTCGTCCTCATCATGGGCGGCCTCGCCTCCATCTGTTTCGCCACCTGGTATTGGATCGCCGACATCCGCGGTTGGGCCAGGTGGTTCAAACCCTTTGAAGTCTACGGTCTCAACGCCATCGCGGCTTACATGCTCTCCGGCCTGCTCGCCGACATCATGGGCATCACAAAATCAGGCGCATGGGTCTATCAGAACCTCTTGCTGCCCGTCGCCAGCCCCATTAATGCGTCGCTGCTGTACGCGCTGCTCAACGTCGCCGCGGTCTACCTCGCCGTTTGGCTCATGTACCGCCGCGGCTGGTTCCTCAAGCTCTAACTCAAATGACCGGCATCATCGAACAGGTCAGCATCTCCCGCGGCGGCATCCCCAAAACCGCCGTACCCGAGGCCTGGATCGGCGCCACGGGACTCGACGGCGACGGCCACCGCAACCCGAAATATCACGGCGGACCGCTCAAAGCCGTCCTGCTCCTCAGCGCCGATGTCCTCGACGAACTCCGCGCCGAAGGCTTCGACGTCTCCCCAGGCAGCCTCGGCGAAAACCTCACCATCCGCGGCCTCGACTTCGGCCAACTCCGCACCGGCATGCGCTTCCGCGCCGGCGGCGCAATTGTCCGCCTCACCTCCCTCCGCCAGCCCTGCGCCACTCTCGACATCTTCAACAGCCCCGGCCTCCGCATCCAAAACCGCCTCTACGACGCCCTCGCCAAATCCGGCGACCCCGCCTCGCCCAACTGGGCCAAAGGCGGCTTCTACGCCTCCGTGGAGGCCCCGGGCTTCGTCCGTCCGGACGATATACTTGAACTGGCTGACCTGCCCTGCTGAGGCTCCAGTCCGCCCTAACGGCAAATTCGAGTGCAGAGTTTCGAACCGAATTCCGACGCATTGAAGGCCCGCCAGGCGTTCGCCCGCGTTGAACACGCCGTCCCGCCTAACCTCCGCCAGGGCCTCGAAATCCTCCTCAGCCAGTCCCCAGATCCCTCCGGCGCCCTGCTACGACTCGAACGCTTCTGCGAATCCCACCCCGGCGACTTCCAGCAGATCGCCCTCATGCCCTTCGGCCTCCAAACCCTGGTCGCCGTCTTCTCCTATAGTCACTTCCTTACCGAATCCCTCCTCCAGCACCCCGAATGGCTTCTCGGCATCCTCTCTTCCGGCTGGCTCCACCGCACCCGTACCCAGCCTGAAGTCGAGGCCGACCTCGAATCCGGCACAGCGTCCACCCTCGCCGCACCCGTTCCGCTCCAACTCGCCCGTTTTCGCCGCCGCCAGATCCTCCGCATCATGCTCCGCGACATCCTCGGCTTCGCCGCCCTTCCCGAAGCTACCGACGAACTCTCCACCCTCGCCGATTCCATCATCGACGCCGCCTACCGCCGCATCCGCATCGCCCTCATCGCCAAACACGGCACACCCCGCCTCGAAAACGGCTCCGAATGCGGATTCTCCGTCCTCGCCCTCGGCAAGCTCGGCGGCCGCGAACTCAACTACAGCTCCGACATCGACCTCATGTTCCTCTACGACGGCGCCGGCTCCACCGACGGCTTGTCTCCCCTCAGTAACAAGGAGTTCTTCAAAAAGGTCTCCACCCAGCTCGTCGACCTCCTCGGCGCCTACACCCCCGAAGGCTTCGCCTACCGTGTCGATCTCCGCCTCCGTCCCGACGGCCGCCTCGGCGAAATCTGCATCTCGCTCGACGGCTGCAAGGAATACTATGAACGCCGCGCCCGCGACTGGGAACTCCAGATGCTCATCAAGGCCCGCATCGCCGCCGGCGAGCCTTTCGCCGGACGCGCCTTCCTTGATTGGGTCCAGCCCCGCATCTTCTCCTCCTCGCTCGACTTCAACGCCATCGAGCAAATGTCCCAGACCCGCGAACGCATCTCCGAAAAACTCAATGCCCGCCGCCGCCCCTCCGCCACTGACATCAAACTCGCCCGCGGCGGCATCCGCGACATCGAGTTCCTCGTCCAGTGCCTCCAGCGCGTCCACGGCGGCCGCTCTTCCTGGATCCGCAACTCCTCCACCCTGCTCTCCCTCGTCCGCCTCCGAGACAAGGACCTCCTCTCAGACTCTGAATACTCCCGCCTCGCCTCCGCCTACCAGTTCCTCCGCCACCTTGAACACCGCCTCCAACTCGCTGAAGACCGCCAGACCCACACCCTACCCGAGAAGATCGAAGACCTCACCCTCGTCGCCCGCCGCATGCCGCCTGGCCTCACCGCAAACGATCCCTCCCCCGAAAACCTGCTCCGCCGTCTCAACCTCCACTTCGAGCAGGTCCTGGAGGTTTACGAACGCATCATCCACGCCCAGCAGCCGCTCTACTACACCCAGTCTCCTCTGCCCCCGCCCAGCACCCAGGAAGACGAACAATCCGCCACACTCGCCTCCGCCGCCTCCACCAACCTCGTCCGCTTCCTCGACCAGCGCGCCCCGTCGCTTGCCGCCGCCGTCGCCCGCGCCCGCCTTGGACGCTCCCAGGCCGCCTTCGAACACTTCCTCGAACGCGCACTACGCCAATCGGACTGGATCGAAGCCCTCGACTCCGACCCCGTCCTCTGCGGCTACCTCATCGACCTCTTCCAGCACAGCCCTTACTTCGCCGAACAACTCGTCCGCCACCCCGGCTACTTCGAAGAGATCCGCGGCATGCGCGCCCGCGGCCGTTCCTCCACCAACTACGCCGTGGTCATGCCGCTGATCGATGACGTCAACGAACTTCGCCGCTATTACCTCCGCCAGGTCTTCCGCATCCAACTCGAAAGCATCTGCCTCTCACCGCCCATCTTCGAAACCCTCGCCCGCACCTCTTCGCTCGCCGACGCCGTCATTGAGTCCTGCTACCGGCTCGCCGTTCGCCGCACCCTCGAAACCCTCACCCCCGCCACCACGGGCTACATCCCCTCCGACCAGATGATGGCCATTGCCCTCGGCCGCCTCGGCATGTATGAGTTCGACCTCGGCTCCGACGCCGACCTCGTCTTCATCCTCCCCGACTCCAGCTCCGCCGAAATCCACTTCTGGACCCGCGTCGCCGAGCGCCTCATGACCACGCTCGCGTCCTACACCGGCGACGGCGTTATCTTCGCCGTCGATGCCCGCCTCTGTCCCAACGGCAAGTCCGGCGCCCTGGTTCAAAGCGAAAGCGCCTACCGCGACTTCTTCTCCCGCCAGGCCGAAGCCTGGATGGGCATGGCGTACATGAAATCCCGCGCCGTCGCCGGCGATACTCCCCGCGCCACCGCCCTGCTCGAAGAACTCCAGAAACTCGACTGGCGCCGCTACGGCCAGGGCGGCCGCTCGAAGAACGAACTCCGCCAGATGCGCCTCCGCATCGAACGCGAACACGGCGAGGAAAACCCCCTGAAGACCGCCGCTGGCGGCTATTACGACATCGACTTCGCTCTGCTCTATCTCCGCCTCCGCGGCGCAGGCATGTTCTTCACCGTCCTGAACACACCCAAACGCATCGAAGTCCTCGAACAGATGGGCCACCTCGACTCATCCGACGCCAACTTCCTGCTCGACGCCTCCACCTTTTACCGCGCCCTCGACCACGGCCTTCGCCTTATCTCCGGCCACACCGAAGGCAGCCTCCCATCCGCCGAATCCCAGTTGCGCATGTTGACCAGCCTCGTCTCCCGCTGGACCCCCGACCACCTCCACGACCAGCCCCTCTCCCTTGAACTCCGCCAGATCCAGGACCGGACCCGCGATTACTTCGACCGCCTCTTCGGAGAAAGCTAGCCTCATAGCCGTTCAGCGCGCCGCTCTCGCCCAACCAACCCACTTCCCC
>JACZJQ010000315.1 GCA_014860455.1 Bryobacteraceae bacterium
GCCCCAGGCCCCCTCGAACTCCAGCGCCGCATCGGCCAAGCCCGAGCCGTCGTCCTCGTCACCCCCGAATACCACGGGTCGTTCTCGTCCATCATCAAGCTCTGTATTGAAAACATGGGCTTTCCCTCGCCCATGGCAGCCAAACCCGTCGCCCTGCTCGGCGTCGCCGCCGGCGCAATCGGAGCCATCAAATCTCTCGAAGCCCTGCGCGGAGTCGTCTCCCACGTCGGCGGACTCCCCCTGCCCTCGCCCGTCTCGGTCGCCAATGTCCAAAAGGTCTTCGACGAATCCGGCGCCTGTCTCGACCCCGCGGTCGAAAAACTCATCCGCCGCCTCGCCAAGACGGTCCTCGACTACCTCAACCGCCACGTCTGCCCGCGCCTCACCCTCGAGCGCCTAGCCCGCGAGGGCCTCGTCGCCGCGCTAAAAGACTAGCTCGCCTGCCTCGTTCCCATCACCAGGTTCAGCAGCGACCCCCTCATCGAGCCCCCGGTGAACTCGGCCACGCTCCGCCCCTTCACCCGCAACTCCACCGCCAGCCCAATCCCCGCCAGCGATTCGCTCAGCTTCGACGCCACCTCGGCCCGCTTCATCGCGTTCGGCCACGGCACCAGCAGCCGCATCGCCTCCTCCAGCGTCTCGAAGTCCAGAATGATCTTGTTCCCCACGGCCTCCACATTCGGTGCGCTCATCGCTTCCTCCCCTACCCATCTAGTGGACGCCGCCACCCCGGCCTCTCACCCGTCTCTATCGACATTTATGGGACGCCACATGAGGATCAATCGTTGCAGAACTTCTCCACCCGGCCACGCTCCGCCCCATCAGCATCGGATAGAAAAACCCGCCGGAGGCTCGTCACCGCCGGCGGGTTCGTCAAACTGGTTGTACCGGCGCCCCGCTCACTGCTCCACGCGGTAGTTGGGCGCTTCTTTCGTAATCACCACGTCATGCACGTGGCTCTCTTTCAATCCCGCGATCGACACCCTCAGGAACGTCGCCTTCTGCTGCAGTTCCGCAATCGTCCTGCACCCCGTATACCCCATCCCTGACCTCAACCCGCCCACCAGTTGGAACACCAAATCCGACAACGGACCCTTCGCCGCCACCCGTCCCTCAATGCCTTCCGGCACCATCTTCCCGCCGCCTTCCTGCGCATACCGGTCAGAACTGCCCTCGGCCATCGCACCCAGAGACCCCATCCCTCTGTACGCCTTAAACGTCCGCCCCTGATACAGAATCGTCTCTCCTGGGCTTTCGTCGGTCCCTGCAAACAGGCTCCCGATCATCACCACATCCGCGCCCGCCGCAATCGCCTTCGTGATATCGCCCGAGAACTTCACCCCGCCATCGGCGATCAGCGGCACGCCCGTACCCCGGATCGCCCGGCTGCATTCGGCAATCGCCGTGATCTGCGGCACGCCCGCACCGCTCACCACCCGCGTCGTGCAGATCGAGCCTGGCCCGATGCCTACCTTCACCCCGTCCACGCCCAGCGCCACCAGGTCCCGCGCGGCTTCAAACGTGGCCACGTTGCCCGCAATCAGATCCACGCCCGGCAGGTTGCGCTTAATCGCCACCACCGCTTCCATCACCCGCTCGCTATGGCCGTGCGCCGTGTCGATCACCAGCACGTCGACTTTCTTTTTCTGCAACTCCTGCGCCCGCTCCAGGAAGTCGCCCGTCGCACCGATCGCCGCCGCCACCCGCAGCCGCCCGTGTTCGTCCTTTGCCGCCGTCGGATACTTGATCTTCTTCTGGATGTCTTTGACCGTGATCAGCCCCTTCAGCGCAAAGTCCTTGTCCACCACCAGCAATTTCTCCACCCGGTGCTTGTGCAACTCCTTTTGCGCCTCTTCCAGCGTCGTGCCCACCGCCACCGTGAACAGCGGGTCTTTCGTCATCACCTCGTGAATCGGCAGATCCTGGCGCGTCTCAAACCGCAAATCGCGGTTTGTCAGAATCCCCACCAGCTTGCCTGCCTTCACCACCGGCACGCCCGAAATCCGGAAGCGCTTCATGATGTCCAGCGCTTCGTAAATCTTCTGGTCCGGATCGACCGTCACCGGATCCACAATCATGCCGCTTTCTGACCGCTTCACCCGGTCCACTTCCTCGGCCTGCCTGTCCACCGTCATGTTTTTGTGGATCACGCCGATGCCGCCCTGCTGTGCCAGTGCGATCGCCAGATGCGCCTCGGTCACCGTGTCCATCGCCGAACTCACGATCGGGATGTTTAACGAAATATTGCGTGTAAGCTGCGTCCGTGTGTCGGTTTCTGCTGGAACAACGCCGCTGCGTGCCGGTTGGAGCAGGACGTCGTCAAATGTTAGGCCTTCGGAGAGTTGCTCGGGAAGCATGGATGGTTTCATGGTAGCGAAGCCTCCCAAACCCCCGCAACGCGCGCCAAATTAGGTTTTCTTGCGCGAACCAAACAATGCCGTCCCCACCCGCACGACAGTCGACCCCTCATCGATCGCCGTTTCCAGGTCGTGCGACATCCCCATCGACAGCCCCGCGAGCCCGAATTCCCCCGCCAGTTCTCTCAATCGCTTGAAATACGGCCTCGCGCTTTCCGGATCGTCCGACCACGGCGGCATCGTCATCAGACCCTTCAATTCCAGGTTCCCCATCCCCCTGATCGCCCCCACCAGTTCCGGCAACTCCTCCGGCATCACCCCGTGTTTGGAGTCCTCCGGCGACAGCTTCACCTCGACATAAACCTCCACCCGCCTTCCCATCCCCTCCAGCCTTCGCGCCAGCTTCACCGAATCCACCGTCTGAATCACTTGAAACAACTCGCCCGCCCGCGCCGACTTGTTCGACTGCAAATGCCCGATCAAATGAAACCGCGCCCCCTCCAATCCCGCCACCTGCGGAGCCTTGCCCTCAAACTCCTGCACGTAGTTCTCGCCGAAGTCCCTCAGCCCCAGCTCATAGGCGTCAAGAATCACCTGCGCTGGAAACACCTTCGTCACCGCCAGCAGCAAAACGTCCTCACGCGCCCGCCCCACCCTCGCGCAAGCCCGCACGATGCGCTGCTCCACCGCCTCAATTCGCTCTCTCAATGCGTTGTTTGCCACTCAACCGGATTCTACACCGCCCACCTGCCCGAGGCCGCGCACGAAGTAAGCGGGTCCTCTGCATCCTGTCTGCGAACAGAGTGATCGGACTCCCTCCGGCTCTCCCATATCCGCTCCATGCGGCAGCGAACGCCATCCCCCGCAAATCATCCATCATGAAATTATCCGATGCTATCCGGCGCCCCAACCCTCACTCTCTCCGCCCCCGCCTGGTCCGCCATCGCCAACCACGCCTCCGCCCAATTCCCCGAAGAATGCTGCGGCCTCCTCATCGGCCTCTCCGTCCCCGGTTCCTTCGCCGTCCACTCCGCCCATCCTTGCCC
>JACZJQ010000316.1 GCA_014860455.1 Bryobacteraceae bacterium
ATCAACGCCTTCGCCGTGTCCGGCCTGACTCCCCCCATCGCAACCACATGCCGCCGCAGATCCATCATCTCGCCCTCGGCCTCCGCCATCCGTCCACGCGCCTCCACCGCCGCCCGCAACCACTCTTCCACCGCCGGCAGCAGCTCCTGCGCCTCTTCAATCTTGAAGTACCTTGGCATGGTTCGCTTCGAAGGTCCACTCTAACATGACTCGCCTCGCAAGATTCACCGTAGGGCTTGATTCGGGCCCCACTCTGTGATCTAATCAAGAACGGGATATCACTATCATGAAGTCGACGGCCACACTTCTCCTCGCTCTCTTCCTGCTGACCCTTGCCGCCGCCACAGCCTCCGAAGACGCCGCCGCCCCGCCACCAGGCCGCATCGACGGCAAGGTCACTCTCGCCGGCCCCGATACCCCCATCCACCACGCCACCATCGTCCTGCTTCCCTCTGGCCGCACCGCCGAAACCGGTGACGACGGCCTGTTCTCCTTCGCCAACGTCCCCCCCGGCCAATACGCCCTGCTCGCCCACATGCACTCTCTCAGCGACGAACGCAAAGTCGTCCAGGTCCTCTCCGGCCAGACCGCCCAGGTCGCCTTCTCCCTCCGCCTCCAACCCGTCCGCGAAGCCATCACCGTCACCGCCACCGGCGAACACGCCGAAGTCATGGAAACCTTCCAATCCGTCCTGTCCAAGGAAAACTACGAACTCACCGGCAAAGCCGCCGCTCCCTCCCTCGGCGACATGCTCGACGGCGAAGCCGGCGTCGCCAAGCGCTCTGGCGGTCCCGGCACTGGCCGCCCCGTCATCCGCGGCTTCGACGGCGACCGCGTCCTCGTCCTCCAGGACGGACTTCGCACCGGCACCCTCTCCTCCACCTCCGGCGACCATGGCGAACCCGTCGACCCCTCCTCCATCGAACGCGTCGAAGTCGTCCGCGGACCCGCCACCCTGCTCTACGGCAGCAACGCCATCGGCGGCGTCGTCAACGTCCTCACCGAACACCACATTCTCCACCAGCACCCTCACGAAGGCCTCCGCGGTTCCCTCTCCGCCACCGGCGGCACCGCCAACGCCATGGGCGGCGGCTACGGCAACTTCGAATTCGGCAAAAACGACTGGATCTTCTACGCCTCCGGCGGCGGTACCCGCACCGGCGACTACTTGACCCCCCTCCGCCGCATCGAAAACTCCGCCACCGAAATGAAACAGGCCACCGGCGGCGTCGGCCGCTACAGCGATAAGTTCTCCTTCAACGTCGGCTACGGCCTCCAGGAAGGCGTCTACGGCGTCCCCGTCAACCCCGATGAGGAAGACCACGACGGCGAAGAAGACTCCCACGGCATCCGTTCCTCAGTCCTCGCCCGCGCCCTCAACTCCACCTCCCTTCTCGCCCCAACGCAAGAGGAGGAAGGCGAGGACCACCACGGCCCCGTCACCCTCAAATGGCGCCGTCACAACACCCGCTTCCACGGCATCGTCAAGGAACTCGGACCCTTCGTCGAACAACTCCAACTCTCCGCCGGCTACACCGACTGGAACCACACCGAAATGGAAGGCGCCGAAATCGGCACCCGCTTCTTCAACAAGCAACTCGTCTACCGCGGCACGTTCACCCAGCGCCGCCAGGGCCGCCTCGACGGCAGCTTCGGCTTCTGGGGCATGACCCGCCGCTTCAACGCCGAGGGCGCCGAAGCCATCGCCCCCAAGGTCTCCCAAAACGCCTTCGCCCTGTTCGCCCTCGAAGAGGTCAGCCTCGAACGCGTCCGTCTTCAGTTCGGCGGCCGCCTCGAAAGCAACCGCTATAGCCCCAACGGCCTCCCCTCCCGCTCCTTCACCGGCGCTTCAGCTTCCGCCGGCATCTTCGTCCCCCTCTGGAAAGACGGCGCCGCCGTGGTCAATTACATGCGCTCCTACCGCGCTCCCTCGCTCGAAGAGCTCTTTAACAACGGACCCCACCCCGGCAACGCCATCTTCGAAATCGGCAACGCCAACCTCAAACGCGAACTCAGCGACGGCGTCGACCTCGCCATCCGCCACCGCGGCCGCCGCATCCGCCTCGAAACCAACTTCTACCGCTACCAGATGCACGACTTCGTCTACTTCCAGCCCACCGGCGAAGAAAACGACGGCTTCCCCGTCGCCGAATACCGCCAGGCCGACGCCCGCTTCACCGGCGCCGAAGCCCGCCTCGAAGCCGCCCTCCACTCATCGCTCTGGCTCCTTCTCGGCTTCGACGCCGTCGACGCCAACCTCTCTGAATCCCGCCAAAACCTGCCCCGCATTCCCCCCACCCGCGGCCGCCTCGGCTTCGACTATCGATTCAAAGGACTCAGCGTCCGCCCCGAGCTCGTCCTCGCCAACCGCCAGTGGCAGATCGCCCCCACCGAAACCCCCACCGCCGGCTACGCCCTGGTCAACATCAACGCCAGCTACACCTGGGCCTCCCAGCACCTCATGCACACAATCTCGGCGAACTCCTTCAACCTCGGCGACCGCCTCTACCGCAACCACCTCAGCTTCATCAAAGCCTACGCCCCCGAAATCGGCCGCGGCATCCGCTTCACCTACACCGTCAACTGGTTCTAACTCCCGCTCTCTCGCGAAGGCCGCGAGCGCAGCGAGAGGGTCCTTCGACGACCCGCGGCTGCACGACGAACCGCGACTGCAGGGAGCTGTCCCTCGCGCGGAGGCGCGACCTTGATAACGAGCCGCGACCGCAAGGAGCGGTCCCTCGCGCCAGCCCGCGCCCCCGGCCGCCATTTTGTTCGTGATCCGAACCCGCCCAGGTAGGGCAGGCGCCCTCGCCTGCGGCCGGCCCCCTGGCCGGCACCGTCATCGTGGCGCAGGCACTCTTGCCTGCCGCCTCGGCACTCATGCCGAGACGTCTTCCGGTCATCCACAGACCCGCCGCACGCCCCCGAAC
>JACZJQ010000317.1 GCA_014860455.1 Bryobacteraceae bacterium
CCACCGCGCCTCCATCGATTCCCCGTCTCGCAGCGACGCCGTCCATTGCGACAACTCTTCAATCACATTGCCGCTGTCCGATGTATCACATTCCGCTTCCCTGCCCTCGGCGTCATACTCAAACACCCGCCATCGCGCCGCGCCCGGGTCCAGCGCCCGCAGCCGCAGCAACGTGTTCGCCGCCGCCCCCCTGCCGACAAACAACGCCAACCCCTCGATGCGTTCCCTGCAGCCGCGCAGCCGCAAATAGTCGAGCCAGATCAGCCCATGCGTCAATGCGCGGTCAGAGTGTGCCGCATCGCCCGGCGCCGCCAGCGCCGCCCATCTCCGTCCTCCGCGTACAACCAAAGCCCTGGGATAGGCCGGTGATAGCGAGTTCTCAAGATCCGCCCCCGTCGTCAGCGTCTCCACCCGCCAACCCGGAAACTGCCTCGACATCCAATTCGCAAAGCGGTCGAGCAGCACTTCCCGTCCGGCCTTCAGCAGCGACGCCTTTGACCTGTTGTCATCCACATCCACCAGCCGGAACGCCGCCGTCTTTCCGCCCAATCGTTCAACGACCAGCTCCAGCCTCGCCGCCGATCGCGACTTCAATCCGACAATGCGCCGCGCAAGGTTCCGTTCCCGGCTCCACGCCTCCAGCAACACTCCGCCCCGGCTCAGCGAGATCTGAAACGATCCCGTCTCCAGGAGCAAAGGCTCGATTCCGGTTTCAATTGCGGCTGGGCGGCGGCATGAGGCGAGGAAGCTCTCGACCTCGGCCAGCAGCGCGGCAGGCTGCAAGCCGGCCGCCTCGTTTGAGGCGGTCACCGGCTCCAGTATATGCCAATCTTCAACCCGTCAACCCGCCGAGTATCTCTTCGAGCGTCGACAGCGAGAAGTCCGCCTGGTCTTTCGACAACACCAACGGCGGCGACAGCCTCACCGTGTTCTGCCCCGCCCCCAGCACCAGCAATCCCCGCTGATACGCCGCATCCACGATCGCATCGCGCAGCTCCGGGGCGCGCTCCTTCGTCTGCTGGTCCCGCACAATCTCAAAGCCGAGCATCAGCCCCAGCCCCCGCACCTCGCCGACAATCGGGAACCGCCTCGGCCACTCCTGCATCCGCGCCTTCATATGCGCGCCCACCTCGGCCGTGTTCGCCAGCAGTTCCTTTTCGATCAACTCCACCGTCGCCATCGCCGCCGCCACCGACACCGGGTTGCCGCCGAACGTCGACGCATGCGCTCCCGGCGTCCACTGCATATACCGCGCCTTGGCCACCGTCGCGCTCAACGGCATCCCGCTGGCAATGCCCTTGGCAATCGCAACAATGTCCGGATCCACGCCGAAATGCTGGTAGGCGAACATCTTTCCCGTCCGCCCCATCCCGCTTTGCACTTCGTCGCACACCAACAGAATCCCGTGCCTTTTCGCCACGGCCTGCAACTCGTCGAAGAACTTCCGCGGCGGCACAATATAGCCACCCTCGCCCTGCACCGGCTCCACAAAAATCGCCGCCACCTCTTTCGCCGGCAGGATCGTCTTGAACAGCGTCTCTTCCAGCACCTTCACGCATTCAACGTTGCATGTCTCGGCCTGCTTCCCATACGCGCAGCGATAGCAGTAGGCGTATGGGATGTGCGTCACCCCTCCCAGCAGCGGCGAAAACCCCTGCTTCTGGACGCTCTTCGATCCCGTCAACGACAGCGCCCCCATCGTGCGTCCATGGAACCCGCCCAGGAACGCGACGAACTTGTCCCGCCCCGTGTGATACCGCGACATCTTCAACGCCGCCTCAATCGCCTCTGTGCCCGAGTTGCCGTAGTATACCCGCCGCGCGTCGCCCGGCCCTGCAATCGCCGCCAGCTTCTCGGCAAACTCCACCATGTTCTCGTAATAGAAATCCGTCCCTGACATGTGCAGGAACTTCTCGGCCTGCGCCCGGATCGCCGCCACCACTTGCGGATGGCAGTGGCCCGTCGCCACCACCGCGATGCCCGCGTTCATGTCCAGGAACCGGTTGCCGTCAACGTCCTCCACCATCGCCCCTTCGCCCCGCTCGATCACAAACGGATAGCTGCGCGTATACGACGGCGAAACCACCGCCGCGTCGCGCTCAATCACGGCCTTCGACTTCGGTCCGGGCAGCGCTGTGACCAGGTTCGGCAGATCCTGCCTGGCGCTTGTGGAAATGTTGCTCATGTCTCTCTCCTGACGGGCTTGTCGGCGGATGGGAACTGCGCCTATGGGCGCGGACGCAACGGGAGGGTTCAAACTGCTAGTCGCAGCTGAATAGAGAGGGCCGGGCTGTGGCTGGAACCACCGGCATATCTCTAGTCTATGCCCGGGACAGGGATGTTACAATCCCGGTTTGAGGTGAATCTGATTGCCTGACCTGCCCTACGAAGTCTCCGTCTCCGAAGTGAAGACCCGCCTCGACGCCGGCGAGGAACTTGTCCTCATCGACGTCCGCGAACCGCGCGAACACCAAATCTGCCGCATCGACGGCGCCTTGCTCATCCCCATGAACACCGTTCCCCAACGGCTCCAGGAGATCGAGGTCCTGGCCGACGAGTCCCTCATTGTCGTCTACTGCCACCACGGCGTGCGCAGCCTCAACACCGTCGCTTGGCTCCGCAAACAGGGCGTCGGCAACTGCGTCTCCATGTCCGGCGGCGTCGAAGCCTGGAGCGCCACCATCGATCCCAAAGTCCCCAGATACTGAACCCATGGCCAAACCCAAGCTCTACACCAAACCCACTTGAACCACCTGCCGCAAGGCTGGGAGTTTCCTGGCCGATCATGGCATCGAAGCCGACATCATCAACCTCAATAAAGGACTTTCTGCCGAGGATCTGGACAAACTGATCGGCAAACGCGACCACCTGCCTTTCCTCAACACGAAGAACGAGGTCTACCGCGAGCGTAAGATGAAGGACAACCCGCCGTCGCGCGAGGAGGCCATCGGCCTGATGGCCGAATTCCCGAACCTCATCAAGCGGCCCTTACTCGTCAAGGGCGGCAAGATCCTGTTCGGCTTCTCCGCCGACGAATGGGCGGGATTTTGAGACCAGCTACGAACCGGGAGGTGTCACAATCATGAAGATGTCCAGGCGTGAACTCGCCCTTTCCGCCGCCGCCTTCAAGCAGGCGCCCTCAACCCCGCCCTACCGCGGCGCTCTCGACAAATTCGAAGGCGGCCTCGACATGAAGACCTTCGACCCCGTCGCCTGGTCCCGCATGCGCTACCAGGAGATGCCCCGCCAGCTCCGCTTCACCGCCCGTAACGCCGCCGACGCCCGCGCCTGGCAGAAGAAGCTCCGCCCCAAGGTTGTCTCCCTGCTCGGAGGCTTCCCATCCAAGCGGCCCCCGGTTCAGGCCCGAATTCTCGAAACCCGCGACTTCCCCTCCTACACCCGCGAAGCCATCGTCTTCGAATCCCGCCCCGGACTCTCCGTCTTCGCCTACCTCCTCAAACCCAAAAAAGCCTCCGCGCCCCCGCCCGTCGCCCTCTGCATCCCCGGCCACGGACGCGGCGTCGACGACATCGTCGGCGTGAACGACAAAGGCGGCGACCGCATCAAAAAGGCCGGCTACCAGGCCGACTTCGCCATCCAGGCCGTCGAGCACGGCATGGCCGCCTTCGCCATCGAACCCCTCGCCTTCGGTTGCCGCCGCGGCGCCGAGGCCAAAAAACGCGGTCTCGGCCAGAGCTCCTGCCAGCCCTCTGCCGGAGCCGCCATCCTGTTCGGCGAAACCATGATCGGCTGGCGCGTCTACGACATGATGCGCTCCATCGACTACCTCGAAACCCGCCCCGACGTAGACGCCAAACGCATCGGTTGCATCGGCATCTCCGGCGGCGGTACCGCCACCCTGTTCGGCGCCGCCGTCGAGCAGCGCATCAAGGCTGTTCTCGTTTCGGGCTACCTCTGCACCTTCTACGACTGCATCCTCAGCCTCGCTCACTGCATCGACAACTACGTCCCCGGCATCCTCCAATGGGCCGAAATGTCCGACGTCGCCGGACTCATCGCCCCCCGCCCCTTCTTTGCCGAATCCGGCGACGCCGACAACATCTTCCCCGTCGACGCCACCCGGCAAGCCTTCGCTGAGCTCAAGCGCGTCTACGACACCCTCGGCGCCGGCGACGGCTGCGCCCACCAGATCTTCAGCGGCCCCCACGAATTCCACGGCCAAGGTGGCCTGCCCTTCCTGGCCAAACACATCGGCGTCGCGTGACCACCTTCGAGATTCTCGCGCATACCGCCGACACCGGTTTCCGCATCACCGCGGATTCGTTCGAGGATCTGCTCGCCGCCGCCGCCACCGGCTTGGCCGGCATCGTGATGGACTGCCGCAACGTCCAGCCCTTGGACTCCCTCGAAATCGCCGCCCAGGGCGATGACCGGGCCTCGCTCGTGGTCAACTTCCTGAATGAGGTGCTGTTTGTGCTCGACGGCCGCCGCTTCGCAGTCTCAAGCGCCGCCGTCACCGCTTCCGGACCCCACGGCGTCGCCGCCGCCCTACTCGGCGAACCCCGCAACGACACACGCCACCCGCCCCAGCTTGTCGTCAAAGCCGTTACTTATCATCAACTTGTCGTGGAAAAGCACGATCCGGGCTGGATCGCTGAAGTCTATCTGGACATCTGACCCGCCGTGCGCACCGGGCGCGCAGCCTTCTCTGTCGCGTTGTCTACCGCCACGGTCAGTTTCGCAGTCGCTGCCGTCTGCCCGGTTTGGGCCATCTTCACCGGCTGGAAACACCTGTAAATATAGCCTTTCCCCCGCACCGAGACGATCCGCCGCCGTCCGTCCGCGGCCGGCCCCAGCTTCCGGCAGATGTGGCTCACGTGATTGTCCAGGCTTCTGTCCGAGACCAGGTACTTGCGGCCCAGCACATTCCGTGAAAGTGTCTCCCTGTCGGCCACCCGGCCGGCAACCTGCGTGAGTTCCGCCAGCAAAGTGAATTCGATGGAGGTCAACTCAACGTATTCCCCGCCTCGGACCACCAGCATCGCCGAAGGGTGAATCTCAACGTCGTCTACTGAGAATTGATGCAATACAGCCTCCTGGACTTGATTCCCAGCCACCAAAAGAGATGACGCTATCCGATCGAGGAAGATTACATCGTTGCAACAAGAATTGACTTGGAAACAACCCTTTTGTCTTGAATCGTAAACAACTTAGCGGCGCCGCCAATATATTAAAGTCCACTACGGCAGTGGTGCTGCTAATCGTTCAGAACGCAACGGAACCCGATCGTTGCATCCCGGATCGATGGCGGGAAGGCGAACCGCGCCGACAGGCTCACATAGCCTTCCGGCGTCGAAAACGCCCCGCCCCGAACCACTCTCTGCGCCCCCCGCCCCGGGCCCGGAGGATCAATCGATGGGCCGATTCGATAGTACGACGGACCGTAAATGTCGCTCACCCACTCCCACACATTGCCCAGCGTATCGTGAAGCCCGAACGCGTTCGGCTGCCTCACCCCAACCTCCCTCGCCGCGCCGCCGCTGTTGGCCGCGTACCATGCCACCGCATCCAGCGCGCCCGCCTGCGGCCCGGCATCCCCCGCCCGCGCCGCGTACTCCCACTCCGCCTCGGTCGGCAGCCGCCCCCCTGCCAGTTCGCAGAACTTCTTAGCCTCCGTCCAACTCACACCGCTGATCGGCGTCTTGCCCGTCTCCCGCGTCACCGCGATCTTGCCGTAGGCATCCGCCGTCACCTCGGTCTTTGAGATGTAGAAGGCGCGGCTGATGGTCACCTCCCGCGCCGGCTTTGAATCGGCCTTGCACCGCGCCTCTGCTGCCGCGCAGCCCATTTGAAACGCCCCCGCCGGAATCCGCACATACTCCAGGCCATCCAGCGCGTTCACCCGCATCGCCGCGGGCCCCTTGTCTTTCTCCAACTCCGGCTTCGGCTCTAGCGGCGCCGGACTCTGGGCAGCCTGCTGCTTATGCGCAACCACCGACTGCGCCGGCGCCGCGGCCCGCGTCCTCACCCACGCAAACAGTCCCAGAATCAATATCGCCGTCGCCGCCGCCACCGCAAGCCACAACTTCCCATGGTGCTTCGATCCGGATTTGACTGCCGGTGCCGGCCCCGGCACGGCAGCCACCACCCCCATCGGCGGCGTCTGCGCCTTCTGAACACACGCCGCCGACAGGGCATCAATAAAGCCCATGCACGAAGCGAATCGCTCCTGTGGCTTCTTCGCCAGCGCCCGCCCCAGCACCGCCGATGCCGCCGGCGGAAACCGTCCGTCCAAGACGTGCAGCGGTGGAGGTTCGTTCTGGACAATCTGGATCAACAGCCCGGCCGAGGATTCCGCCCGGAACGGTTGCCGCCCGCTCAGCAGTTGAAACGCCATCACCGCCAGCGAAAACTGGTCCGCCCGCCCGTCCACCTGCGCCGCCATGATCTGCTCCGGCGACATATACGCCGGCGTGCCCAGCACCATCCCGGTCTGGGTGAACTTCTGCGATGCGATCTTGGCAATCCCGAAATCCGACACCTTCGCGCTGCCGTCGCGCCTCACCAGGATATTGGCCGGCTTGATGTCCCGGTGCACGATGCCCGCCGCATGGGCATAGTCCAGCGCCGCCGCGATTTGCTTCAGGATCGAGAAGATCCTCGGCAGCCCCAGTTCCACCCCGTCCGACATCAACTTCTCCAGGCTTCGCCCATCCACAAACTCCATCGCCACATAGACGATGTCTTCGTGGTCGCCCAATTGGTACACCGTCACGATCCCCGGATGGTTCAGGATCCCCGCCGCCCGCGCCTCCCGCATCAACCGCACCCGCAACTGCGCCTTCTCGTCTGCGCTGCTGAACTGGTCCAGCCGCACCACCTTCACCGCAATCTCACGCCCGATCGCCTCATCCTCGGCCCGGTAAACTACCCCCATCGCCCCGCGCCCCAACTCTTCCAGGATGCGGTAGGGTCCTATTTTTTCTGGCAGCGTCGTCATTGCGTTGAAATGGAGGCCGGTCGCTCGGTCCGGGCCTGGCTCACTTCGTCTTGGCCATCATCGCGCCGATCACTTTGTCCGACAGCCCGGCTTTCTTGAGCTCGATCAGGTCCTGCGTCTCCAGCCGGAACGAACACGTCGAGCTTTGGATCTTCGTGATGATCAGATCCTCCGAGAATCCGACCTTCTTCAGCTCCAGCACGTCGTTGTTCGTCATCCCGCCCCTCTGCGCTGGCGCGGCCTGCTGCACCGGCGCTGCCGCCTGACTCACTGGCGCAGCTGTTCTCACAGCTTGTGCCGGTGCCTGCGCTGGAGCCGCCGCTGGGGCACCGACAGAGCCCGCCACCGGCGCCGCTCCGGCGTTGGCCGCTGCTGCCCTCAGCCTGGCCACATCCAACCGCACATCACTGTGAACGTAGCTCGTCACCTCGGTCCCCTTCGGAATCGTCACTTCCTTGCCCTTCATGAACAGGAAAAACGGCGCCGCCGGAAAGAAGACGATCGACGTCACCACAATCCCCGCCGTCATGCCCCCGGTGCTCGACGCGCCCTTGTTCTCCCTCACCGCCCTCAGCGGCACCTTGTCGCCCGTCACCAGCCTCACGTAGTCGATGTTGACGTCCAGCTTCCCGCCCTTCCCCATCCGCCTCTTGGCCTGCGCCTGCGTCACCGTGGCCAGCGCCGCGCTGCCCTGCTTGATCACAATCATCCCGCCGACCTCGAGATCCTCCAGCACCTCGAACGACACCGTATCGCCAACCCGCGCCGTCTCCGACGATAGGTTCTCTGCCAGCCTCAGCTTCACCGGCGTGCCATCCTGCAATATCAGCGGCTCCTGCGCCGCCGCAAAATTGGACACCAGCAACCCCGCCAGGATCACTGCCACGCTCCGCCGCCAATCCCCGGCCCCCTCCTGCGCGCCCGAACGCCTGCCACCACCAAACCCCAGATTCTTCTTGTTGCTTTGCATCGGTTCCTCCTCCCGGTCTCCGCCGTTGCAGCGGCCCGACTCCAATTCTCAGATTATCCCCTTATACGGCCCTTTTGGACAGCACAAATGTCCTCCAGCCGGCGATCTCATAAAAGTGCGTCCCTACCATCGACAGCGATCCCCAACCGCAAAATCCCTCATGCCCCGCACCCGAATCCCTCAAACCGCCCACGAAGAGTCGCTGCCACTCTCCACCGACTCCGGCTCCCGCTCCGCCTGCCGCAGCAACTCCAGCCTCATCCCGTCCAACAGCGCCAGCCAGCTCGCCTCGATCAGGTTATCCGACACCCCCAGCGTCGTCCACCTCGCCCCGTCAACCTCCCACTCCAGAAACACCCTCGCCTTGGCCGCCGTCCCATGCTGCGGATCCGCCACCCTCAACTGGTAGTTCACAATCCGCATCCTCTTCACCGCCGGATACACCGGCGCCAGACACCCGATCAGGGCCATCTCCAGCGCATGGATCGGCCCGTTGCCTTCTTCTGTCGCCGACACCGCCGCCTCGCCCATGTCCAGCGACACCGTCGCCACATTGTGCGTCCCCGGCGCCCCCGTGCCGCGGATCGAAACCGCATAGTTGCCCACTTCAAACGGCCTCACCCCCGGCCACGCCGCCTGCCTCAACAGCAGCTCCACTGTCCCGTCCGCGGCATCCAAGTCATAGCCGCCCAGTTCCAACTGATGCACCCTATCGGCCAGTTCCCGCCGCGCCTGCGCCCCCAACCGCCCCTCAAACCCATACTGCGAAATCCAATGTTGCAGCGTCGCCGGATTCCGGCTCACCCCGCCTCCGGTGAACGCCTGTTGCGGATCCACCGCCACATGCGCCGCCCCAGCCACAAACGATGCCAGTTCCCTCAGCTTCGACGGGTCTCCACCGCACCGCGTCTCCACGCCCATCCGCGCCAGGTTGCCCAGAATCCCCACCAGGTCCGCCACCCCATTTCTCGCCCCATACCCGTTCACCGT
>JACZJQ010000318.1 GCA_014860455.1 Bryobacteraceae bacterium
CCCCCGCCCCAACTTCCCCGTCTCCCATGAGCCATTTCGGGGGATAATGAGGTCAGGTGATCTCATGCGACGGTCTTCTTTTCTTCTAACCCTCATCCCCCTGCCGGCCGCCTTCGCACTCCAGACGGCCGACGACGACCGCATCTATGACGAGGTCC
Source organism: Bryobacteraceae bacterium (assembly GCA_014860455.1). Classification (GTDB taxonomy): domain Bacteria; phylum Acidobacteriota; class Terriglobia; order Bryobacterales; family Bryobacteraceae; genus PNKE01. The sequence goes on from JACZJQ010000318.1 coordinate 159, forward strand.
GCATCAAACTCGTCCGCGACTCCGATGTCAAGGGCGGCACGTTCACCGTCGAGGTCAAGGACGGCGTAGTCACCATCAAGGGCGTCGTCGAAAAGGAAAAGGCCCGCGTCAAAGCCGAGAAGCTGGCCAAGAAAGTAAAGGGCGTTAAATCGGTCGTCAACCAGCTCCAGATCCGGCCCGTTCGATGATCATCGAGCCTGTAGGCCGCATCCTATCCCCCATTACCGACCGCAAAGCGATGCCGCCCTGGGGCCTTCCGGCGGTCCTCGAGATCTTCCCCCGGTTCACGCCCGCACTGCTCGAAATCGAAAAGCACTCCCACATCTGGGTGCTGGCCTGGCTCGACCAGGGCCGTGACGAACGCCACGTTCTCCAGGTGACCCCGCGCGGCGTACGCGACTCGGGCCCCGGCGGTCTCCATGGCGTCTTCGCCGTCCGCTCCCCGGCCCGCCCCAATCCCATCGGACTCACCGCCACCCGCATCGAACGCATCGACGGCGCCCGCATCCACGTCGATCGCCTCGACTTCCTTGACCAGACCCCCATCGTCGACATTAAGCCCTACTTCGTCACCCGCGACCTCATCTTCTCCGCCAACGGCCGCCAGGTCGGCCGCAACGCCACCCGCGAAGCCCTCCGCGAATCGCTCGCCGCCCAAGCCGTCGCCTTTCACGGCCGCCTCACCGCCGATGTCGCCCTGGCCGTCCGCATCGTCGAACACTACCGCCTCACCCACCACCAGTTGAACGACCCCGCATCGTGGCACATCCAGGCCCCAGCCGCCCGGCCCGAACTGCTCGACGCGCTCACCGGCATCACCCGCGTCACGCTGGGCCGGCGCACCCTGGTTCTGTCGCCTGAGGCCGAAATCGTCATCTCGGATGAAGCCGGCTACACGCCCTTGCCCTCAGACCTCTGCCCTGAGGAAACCCTGGCCGCGCCCGACGAGCAGTTGTTCCGCTACCAGCCCGTTACTGCTTAGCCGCTTTCTCAACCACCGCCGACGCCGCCTTCACAGCCTCGTCAATCTGCTGCTGGCTGAGTTCCATCGCCACCCCGTTCACCACCGCCCGGCTGCCCATCACTTTGCCGTCCGCGCCGAAGGCGATCCGCTTCCAGATCACGTCCTGCGACTTGGAGATGCCCGACCGCGTCGCCAGTTCGTTCGCGCGGATGAGGAACAGCTTCCCGCCGCGGTAGTACGACCGGATGCCGGCGTCCACTTTGTCGCTGACCTTTGCCTGCTCGACCACAACCACTGGCTGCGAATCCTTGCTGAACACGCTGTAGGACGACTCGCGCTCACCCTCGATCCACTGGCCCCCTGCCTCCTGAAACCTCTTCAGGTCGGACTCCAGCGCAAACGCCGCCAACTCAGCCGTCTCCAGATTCTCCACCGGCAACTGTTCCAGCTTCGCCGACATCGCCTTGTCGGTCTCCAGCCTAGCCGACAGCGCATCGAAGCCCGCATCCTCGCCGCCTGCGAAGACATGCAATAGCCGCCCGCCGGCGTTGGCCTGTTCGGCAAGGAAGAAGCTCTGGACCGGGCCCTGGCCGTGATCGCCGCAGATCATGGCCGCGGGGTCGGCGTCACGTTTGGCCTTCGCGGCCATGAGGTAGTCGGGCGACGGGACGATGGCGAAGACGTTCATGCCCTTGGGCGCTTTCAGGTTCTCAGGCTGCGGAGTGACGATGCAGCCCTTGAACTCCTCGGGGGAGAGGCGGCTGAGGAACTGCTCCTTGATTGCGCCGATCGCCGGCTGCGCGAAGAGTTTGCCATAGACCTCGATTCTGGCTCCGCCATCGCCGATCTGGATGACGTTGGCCTTGCGGGTGATGGAGGGGCGCTTGCCGCCGCAGTTTTCGACAAGGAACTTGACGCCGAGGGCGTCGTCGCCCGCGGCCACCCATTCGCAGCCCGATTTCGCCGCCCGCGACGGCTCCATCCCAGCCACGCCGCTCTTGCTGCCGCAGCCCGCCAGCCCAAGGCCCAGCAGGGCCGGAATCAGTATGATATGCAGTTTCATGTCCAAATTCCTGTGTACCACGCCCGGCGGGGCTAAATCCCGCCCGCGTGATAAAATTAAGGTTCGCGCCAGTTCTCCCTATACAGGTAAATGATTTGAAAGTCGGTTTCGTTAGTCTGGGGTGTCCCAAGAACCTTGTGGACACCGAAGTCATGATGGGCCAGTTGAATGCCCGCGGGCACGTGCTCACCAGCGCGCCCGAGGAGGCCGACGCCATCGTGGTGAATACGTGCAGCTTCATTGACCCGGCCAAGCAGGAGTCTGTCGACACCATCATCGAGATGGCGGAGTACAAGAAGACGGGCCGCGCCCGGCGGTTGATCGTCGCCGGCTGCCTTGTCGAACGCTTCCGCGACCAGATCCAGCAGCAGATCCCCGAGGTCGACGCCGTGCTGGGCACGAACGAACTGGACGACATCGTGGCGCTGTGCGAGGGCGGCGACCATCACGCCAACCCGCTTGAGCCGTACCTCTATCACGAGGCCACGCCGCGCATTCTGGCCACGCCGCGCCACTTCGCCTACATGAAGATCAACGAGGGCTGCGACCACCCCTGCACGTTCTGCGTCATCCCCCAGTTCAGGGGCAAGTTCCGGTCGCGGCGGTTTGAGTCGGTGGTCGTCGAGGCGCGGCGGCTGTTTTCGATGGGCGTGCGCGAGATCAACCTCATCGGCCAGGACACGACGGCCTACGGCGAGGACCTGGGCATCAAGGACGGCCTGGCGACGTTGCTGGAACGGCTGGCTGGAATCGAGACCGACGAGGCCAAGTGGATCCGGTTCCTTTACTGCTACCCGAACCGCATCACGCGCAGGCTGCTGGACACCATCGCGGCGCATGATTCGCTGGTGAAATACATCGACATGCCGCTGCAGCACGCAGCGGCCGCGGTGCTGAAGCGCATGAAGCGCGGCGCGAGCGGCGACATCTTCCTGAAGCTGCTCGACAAGATCCGCAAGGCGATCCCGGGCGTGGCGATCAGGACGTCGATGATCGTCGGCTTCCCCGGCGAGACGGACCAGGATTTCGAAGAGCTGTGCCAGTTCGTCGAAGCAGCCAAGTTCGACCGGCTGGGCGTGTTCTCTTACTCCGACGAGGAGACCAGCGAGAGCTACCACCTGGACGGCAAGGTTTCGTCGCGCGACATCTACAACCGCAAGCGGCGGCTGATGGCCGTTCAGCGGAAGATTTCGCGGAAGATGAACCGGGCGTGGGTGGGGCGCGAAGTCCCGGTGCTGATTGAGGGCACAAGCGCCGACAGCGAACTGGTGTGGCAGGCGCGCATGGCGACACAGGCGCCAGACATCGACGGCGTCTGCTATATCGAAGATATGGGCGACCGCCAACCCGTTCCCGGCGAGATCCGGATGATGAGAATCAACCGCGCACACGACTACGACCTGACCGGCGATTTAATCGATGTGCCCAAGCCGCGGCGCGTTAAGAGCAGCCCGTTCGTGGTGCTAGGCCAGGGCAGGCAGAGGCAGCATCAATGACCGTCAAGTGCCCCACCTGCAAAAAGGAAGTGGAATTCGGCGCGCACGATTTCCCGTTCTGTTCCGAGCGTTGCCGGCTGCTCGACATCGGCCGCTGGGCCGACGAAGAGTACCGCATCCCGGCCGTCTCGCCGCCGTTTGAGCTGCAGCCCAATGAACCGGCTCAAGGCGGCGGCACTCAGGACGACGAATGAAGACGGCGGCCTGGCTTGTCGCCACCTGGTTTGGCTGCGGCACGTGGCCTTGGGGTCCGGGCACGGCCGGGTCGATCGGCGGACTCCTTGTGGCCTGGGCTCTGGTTTGGCTCTGGGCGTGGCAGCCGTGGCACTTTGCCGTGCTGGCCGCGCTGTTGACGCCGGTTGGCATCTGGGCGTCGACGGCCACGGCTCGCTCGGCCGGAGTGGAAGATCCGCAGACGGTGGTGGTGGACGAAGTGCTGGGTCAATGGGTGACGCTGGCGGCCGTGCCGGTGTTCGAATGGAAATGGGTGCTGGCGGCGTTTGTGCTGTTCCGGTTGTTCGATATCACCAAGCCGTGGCCGGTGCGGCGGTTCGAGGCGCTGCCCGAAGGCACGGGCATCGTGGCGGACGACCTGGCGGCGGGCGTTTACGGTGCACTTGTGCTGCTGGTGGCCGGATGGTTGAATCAGTAAAGGTGGCGCCCCTTGCCGCCAGTCGTGTTTCGGGTCCCCGAGCGGGGGCCGTGGAGTTGAACAAGAGTGAATAAACCTGCCGACGGCAACAGCATTGTCATCGACTCGATCACGCCCTCGCTGGCCATTCCGGGCGGCGACGTGAAGATCCGTGGCCGAAATTTCCTGGACGGTCCGCGGCCGACGGTCCGATTTGGCGGCGAACTGGCCCCGTTGACCGCCGGGTCGGATACGCTGGCCATCGCCCGCGTCCCCGATCCCGCACCCGGCCGCACGCTGAGCGTCGGGCTCTATCCTGAGACCTGGACCGAGGCGCCGTTTGAGGTGGGCGCGCAACTGGCGGACAACCTCCACCCGGTCTCGAACCCGGCCGTCGACGCCCAGGGCAACATCTTCGCCACGTTCAGCGGCCCGCGCGGGCAGAAGACGCCTGTAGCGGTCTACCGCATCGCGCCGGACGGCGCAATGGAGCCCTATCTCGCTGACCTGATGAACGCCACCGGGCTGGCGTTTGATTCGCTTGGCGTGCTGCATGTCTCATCGCGGTTTGACGGTTTTATTTACCAGATCCCGTCCAGCGGCGTGTTGAACGTCTTTGTCGAAGGCATGGGCGTGGCCACCGGCATCGCCTTCGACCTGGAAGACAATCTCTATGTGGGCGACCGCTCAGGCACGGTTTTCAAGATCAGCCCGACGCGCCAGGTCTACGTCTTCGCCACCATTGAAGCGTCGATCGCCGCTTTCCACCTGGCCTTCGGACCCGGCGGCTATCTCTATGTGACCGGGCCGACGACATCGAGCAACGACGCTGTCCACCGCGTCGCGCCCAATGGCGACGTCGAAGTCTTCTACCGCGGGCTGGGCAGGCCGCAGGGGCTGGCCTTCGACGCCGACGGCAACCTCTATGTCGCGGCATCGACGGGCGGCCGGCGGGGCATCATCAGGATCACGCCGGAGCGCGAAGCGTCGGTGTTTTTAACCGGGCCGAATATCGTCGGGCTCGCTTTCGCCCCCGGCGGCGACATGATCGTGGCTACCACCAGTGCGTTGTACCGCGTCCATGCCGGCGTCGTAGGACGACCTCTCGTCTAGGTTTTCATCATCAACATGCAAGCTGAAATCATTGCCGTGGGCAGCGAACTGCTCACCCCGGAGCGAGTGGACACCAATTCGCTGTGGCTCACGCGCCAACTTAACGACCTGGGCGTCGAAGTAACACAGAAATCGATTCTGGGCGACAACCGCGACCGGCTGGCCTCGGCCATCCGATCAGCCATCGACCGTTCGCCGATCGTTATCCTGACCGGCGGACTCGGCCCCACCGAGGACGACGTCACTCGCGAAGCCACCGCCCAGGCCCTGCTGCGACGGCTGCTGTATTCGGAAGATCTGATGGAAACGCTCTCGGCGCGTTTTGCCCGGCTGGGAAGGAAGATGTCGGAGAACAACCGCCGCCAGGCGTTTCTGATCGAGGGTGCGCGCATCCTGCCCAACCCGAACGGAACGGCCGCCGGCCAGTGGATCGACCTGCCCGGCCGCATCGTGATTCTGCTGCCCGGACCACCGCGCGAATTGAAACCGATGTTCTCGGACCACTGCCAGCCGATGCTGTCCGAGGTGATTCCGCAACGCTCGCTGGCGACGCTGGTGTTCAGGGTGGCCGGGATGCCGGAGTCGGAACTCGATCAACTGATCGCACCGATCTACACGCCGTATTCGAATCCCGAAACCACGATTCTGGCCAAGGAGGGCGACATCCAGATCCATCTGCGGGCGACGGCGGAGACAGCGGCCGAGGCGCACGCGATCGCTTCCGAGGTCGGCGGGAAGATCCAGGAGGCGCTGGGTAAGCGGATTTACTCGAGTGACGGCAGCCCGCTGGAGGCGGCGCTGGGGGCGTTGCTAAAGGCCCGAGGAGAAACGCTGGCGGTGGCCGAGTCCTGCACCGGAGGGCTGCTGGGCGGGCGCGTGACGAGCGTTGCCGGGTCGTCGGAGTGGTTTCTAGGCGGGTTCCAGGTTTACGGGAAGGCGATGAAGACGCGCCTGCTGGGGCTGGACGAAAAGCTGGTGGAAGACAACGGCGTGGTGAGCGAAGCCGTGGCCTGCGCCATGGCCGATTCGGCGCGCGACCGCACGGGGGCGACATACGCACTGTCGGTGACGGGCGAGGCGGGTCCGGAATCGGCGTCGCCGGGCATTGAGCCGGGGACTGTGTGGATCGGAATGGCTTCGGCGGCGGGCGTTTCAGCGAAGATGTTCCGCTTCGGCGGCGACAGGGAGCGGGTGCGATCGTTCGCCGTGCAGACGGCGTTGAATCTGTTGAGACTCTCACTATGAACAAGAAACAGATGCTGGGCATGATCGTCGCCGGCGCGGGAATCATGGATGTGGTGATCGCGATGGTGATTCTGGATTCGATGGCGCGGACGGTGGTCTTGATGAGCGGCGTGGTGACGATCGCCGTGGGTGTGTGGCTATTGGTGGCGGGGTTGCGCTCGGCAGGCGGGTAGGCAGGGATGGCGGAGAGGCGAAGGAGTTAATAGATCTCCCTGATCTACCTCGCACTCACGTGCGAGGCTTGTAAGTCAGCTCGGTTGGTCTTCGGGGCGCGAGGCTCGCCATGGGTTCCCTTCTCCAACAGGGCTAAGCAGCGCAACTTGGGGAAAGCGCTGCCGCCCAGGCTCACCAGGCGCCAATCCCGATACGAGGCGACCTTGGTGCACTTCCCTGCGATCGGGCCGACCAAGCCGGTGTAGAGCCGGCGCAGCGGCTCGGCCCCCAGACGGCTGCGGCTTTTGAGGTGCCCTATTTGCCGGGCGCCTTGACGCGCTCGGAGGGGTCGAGCTGCCACTGCATATCCTCCAGCAGCCAACGCACAAATTCGCCGGTCGAAGAGCGCATGTACAAGGCCAGTGCGATCGCGTAATAAACGACGACGTGCGCGGGCAAATCCCGCTCGCCAACACTGGCGCGCTTGGTTTTGGCGAGTGCGGCGCGCACTCGCTCCACAGGAAAACACTTCGCGATCACGCCGAGACTGATGTAATCCGTGATCCGGCTCCACGCCGGCGAGGACGCATCGGTACGAGCCATTCCCGGGGCCTCCCGCACCAAGCAGAATAGTATAGAAATGTTGTTAAGTGAACAGTGTTGGGGCTAGCGCCTGCCCACCGGCTTCGTGTTGACGTCCCCGGCGAGTGTGCTCCCAAGCCTCATGCTCAGCACCCGCCCCACCATCGTCACCATCACCCTGCCCGACCTGCCCGAAGACCTCCAGCGCCAGCCCGCCTGGACCCTGACACTCAGCCGCTGAAGCCCAACGGATAGGAGAAGGGCCATCGAGCGTCTCCTGCCCGATGGCCCTTGGCCCACCTTCACCACGCCAAAACGGAATCGCGCGCAGACTCCCGCAAACCGAACGGAGGGCGTGGCAGGCTCCGTAACCCTTATTTCGCCGAGCGCGCCGTCGTTACCCGATCCACCAGCCGCCTGAACGCGTCCGGATCCATGCCCGTCCCGCTCAGCTTGAAGTTGTACCCGCCGCCGCTGAACGGCGAAATCTCCAGGCTGTAGGGGTTGCTCTGCTTCAGCTCTTTGATCGCCTTGAACTCCCATCGCCGCGAGTGGCTCACCGAATCGATCGACTCGTAGCTGATCTGGTCGGCCGACACTAGCAACCTGCCTTTGCATGCGCCAAACGTGTGATTGTGGATCGCCTCATAGGTTGTCGTGCCCGCAGCCAACGCCACTCCTGTCGAGGCTACCGCCGCTGCGGCCGGCGCCACACCTGCCACCGGAGCCGCGGCCGCTTGGCCACTACCGTACCAGCTTGTCAGTGGCGCGAGATCCGAACCCGGCAGTGCGCGGAAGCTCAGCCGCCTCACATCGCCAGACCGGTTCCTGATGTCCTCGTTTGTCTGTATCGTGATCGCCGTGTTGTCGGCGCTCAGGCTCTCGATGATGCTCTTCGGCACAACGAAGGAGGCATCCAGCTGTTGATCGTCGACGAAAACCAGGTACTTGCCCAAAAGCAGCAACTTGCCCGTAACCGTGCCGAACGGAACCGCATGTTCCACAGCCAGTGCGCTTCCGGTCGCAACGGTCTGCGTGGAAGCCGGGGCCGCCAGTGCCAGGAGCAAACAAACGGAAGCAAATGAAATTCTCATAATTTTAATTGTACAACCCTGGAGACGACCTCACTAGCCTTCCAGGGAGATCGGGCCGCGTCGCGTTGGAGGCAGAGATCCTCAGATCCCGGCCTCTCGTGAGGACGGACAGCTCCTCCATTTCCGTTCGCGCGGTGGGGCAAAACTCAACCAAACGAACTGCCACCTGCCGTACTGACGCCTCAATACGCCGCAGAAAGCCATGGCTTCCGTTCCAGTATGTGTCCTGTCGCTCGAGCTGAAACCGTACCGATGCTTCCAGCTTATTAGATCAAGCACTAAGCTATTTATTATGAATAGCTTCATCACATGGAAGATTCGTTTGGTCGTGAGTTCCTGGCCTGCCCGACGCCATTCCGAAAGCGTGCGCTTACGCCCCACC